>NZ_CAKJTM010000020.1:11396-16533 GCF_917627345.1 Protofrankia sp. CiP3
CACATCATGCTCGCCGGCCCGGCCGACATGCCGGACGTGGCCGCGGTCAGGGTGGCCGCGGAACAACTGTTCACCATGAAACCCGGCCACCGGCTGTTCCGTACGCTCGACCCGAGCTCGACACAGTGGCTACCGACCCCGACCGCCGAGATACGCCGGCACTGCGTGACGATGATTGTCCCGATGGACGATCCCGACCCGGACGACCTCACCGGCCATATCGAACGCCTCTACGCATCCGCTGTGTCGACCCTGCCGTTCCAGCTCTATGTCGGACGCCGGTACGCGGCATTGTCGATAGCCCACTGTCTCGGCGACGGCTGGTTGAGTACGAACGCCTTCCCCGATCTGCTGCGCGCCGGCCTCGACGGCGACCCACCGGTAGCGCTGACCAGGGACGAGACGGCGCTGCCGCTGCTACGCGCACTCATCCGCTTCTGCGGTCGTGATCCGCGGCGCCTGCTGGCGATGCTGCGCGGTCCGCGGCCCATGCGCGCCGCCGGCAGCCCACCGCCCGCATCCACCGCGCGGGCACCGGCCGCAATGTCCACGGCCGCTCCGAGCCAGCCGGCCGAGCCGGCGCTGGCGGTTGTCGCACGGCACAGCTCCGCGTCGACGCTGGCGGATATCCGCGAGTGGCGCGATGCCCACGCCCCCGGCTCGACCAGCGCCGCCGTCATGTTCGCCGCGGCCCGGGTCGCGTTCGACCGCTGCGGGCTGGGCCCACCCGCCAGCGCGGGCCTGTTCACACTCGTTGACAACCGGCGTTTCCTGCCAGCTGACGCAAACGTCGCGGGCAACTTCGCGGTGGGTCTGCGCATGTTCCCGGTCGATCCGGTCGATCCGGTCGCCATCAGCCGGGCACTGCGCGAAACGGTTGCCTCTGGCCGGCCGCTGGCCACGCTGTGTCTCATTGCCGCCCGCGGGTACCGACGGCGGCTGCCATCGGCGGCATCACCGCGGGCCGGCGTCCATCCACCGCCGTACCCGTGCCTGGTGCTCAACCATCTGGGCCGAGTGCCGCGCTTCGAACGGCTCGGCTGGATCGACGGTCCGCCGGGCACGGATCCCGGTAGGGACACGCCTCAGCTGTACTCGGCGTCCACGCCCGGAGACAGCGACGTCATCTCCGTGAAGTTCGTCGAGCTGCGCGGCACACTGTCGATCACCGCGGCCTTCCATCCGGCCAGCTTCTCCCGGGCCGCCGTGGCCGCCGCGATCGGCCTGCTGTGCACTGACCCGCTCGGTCTGCTGACCACCCCAGGGCCGACCGGCACCGGCACACCGCCGGAGCCGGGGCCAGGACCCACGCCAGAACCGACGTCAGAACCGACGTCAGAGGCGGTGCCGAGACCGGGGCCGGCGTCAGGAGCGAACCGGTGAGCACTCCTACGGCCGTGACGGACACACCGGCAAGGATGCCGCGGGAACCGGCCCGCTGCCGGTTGCTGGTTGTCGAGCAGGGCGAGGGACTATGGGGCGCACAGCGCTATCTGCTGCGGCTCGCGCCGCTGCTCCGCGACCGTGGGGTCGAACAGATCCTCGCGGCGCCCGCCGGCAGCGCCACGGCCGCGGCATGGCGGGCGGCCGGGCTGTTGCACGTCGTGCTGCCCGCACCCGACGATCGCGGGATACGCGCACCGGATGGCCGGCTCAGCCCCGTCGGCGCGGTCCGGGAGTTCGGACGGACCGCCATGCTCGCCCGACGCACGGCGGCGCTCGTCCGCCTGCTTGACGTGGACGCAGTACACGCGAACAGCCACTGGTCGCATCTGCAGTGCGTGCTGGCGGGCCGGCTGACGAACCGGCCGGTCGTCCTGCACCTGCATGAGGAGAACGAACCGGATCTGATCGGCCGGCTGCGGGGGCTGGCGGTGCGCGGCGCGCAGGCGTCGGTGGCGGTCAGCGGCGCGGTGGCGGCGTCATTGCCGCCCGCGGCAGCCCGCCGTACCCAGGTGATCCGCAACGGGGTCGACACGGACGCGCTGCGGCCGGGACCCGCCGATCCCGCGGTACGCGCCCAGCTGGCGGCCGATCCGTCCGCGCCCGTGGTACTGGCGCTGTCCCGGCTCGACCCACGCAAGGGCGTGGACAACGTGATCCGGGCGGTGGCCTCACTACCCGGACGGTTCGCTCGTACACAGCTCGCCGTCGCGGGCGCGCCGAGTCTCGATCCGGCACACGCGAGGACGCTACGCGAGCTCGGCGCCAGCCTGCTGGGCGTCCGGATACGGTTCCTCGGCCCGCGCACGGATATAGCCGATCTGCTGCGAGCATGCGACGCGCTGGTGCTCGCGTCCAGCCTGGAAGGCCTGCCGCTGAGCGTTCTGGAAGCGCAGGCATGCGGGACACCGGTGGTGGCATTTCCGACCGCCGGCATCCCAGAGATCGTCACGGACGGCGTGACCGGGCTGCTCGCCCGCGCGGGGGATGTCGACGATCTCACCCGCCGGCTGACCGACCTGCTCGGTAATCCGGACTATGCCGAGCGGATTTCCATAGCCGCCCGGGCGAACGTGCTCGCTCGGCACACCCTCACCCAGCAGGCGGACAGCCAGGCGGAACTGCTGCGTTCCCTCATGGCAGCCCGGCAGCCCGGCCCGGCGATCCCGGGTGGCGGTGGCCACCGCTATCCGGTTGTGACACCAGAAAACACCCGGGCGTGACGCCAGAAAAGCCAACCGGTGCGATACGTGATCGCACCGCACCGGTTGGGTCCATCGCACCGGTTTGATCGATTGCACCGTTGGATCGGATGTGCCGATCCAACGGTTCTCCTGGGCCGTTCGGCTTGCTAGACCTTGGCCGCGCGCTCCCGGGCCCGGATTTCCCGGCGGAGCTCAGGGGGCAGCGCGAACAGCAGATGCTCCTCGGCCGAAGTCACCTGCTCGACATCGTCGAAACCGCGTTCGGCGAGCCAGGCGACAACCTCGGTGACCAGCTCCTCAGGAACCGAAGCCCCGCTGGTCACCCCAATGGTCTCCACCCCGTCGAGCCAGGCCGGATCCACCTGGCTGGCGTCGTCCACCAGGTAGGCGGCAGGCACCCCGTGGTCAAGGGCGACCTCGACCAGGCGTACGGAGTTCGACGAGTTCGGCGACCCGACCACGAGGATCAGCTCGACCTGGCCGGCGATCTCCTTGACCGCCACCTGGCGGTTCTGGGTGGCATAACAGATGTCGGCGCTCGGCGGCCCCTGTAGCAGCGGGAAGCGCTCACGCAACGCGTGCACCGTGGTCTCGGTCTCGTCGACCGACAGCGTGGTCTGTGAGAGATAGGCAACTCTGGACTCGTCGCGGACCTTGACGGCCGCCGCATCCTCCACGCCGTCGACCAGATGGATGCGGTCGGGCGCCTGGCCCGTGGTACCGACAACCTCCTCGTGGCCTTCATGGCCGATGAGGAGGATGTCGAAGTCCTCCTTGGCGAATCTGCGTGCCTCGCCGTGCACCTTCGTCACGAGCGGGCACGTGGCGTCGATCGTTCGCAGTTCCCGGGACCTCGCCTCCTCATGGACGGACGGTGCGACACCGTGGGCAGAAAACACCACGGTCGCCCCGGCAGGAACCTCGTCCGTCTCGTCCACAAAGATCGCGCCCTTTGCCTCCAGCGTCTTGACGACGTGGGCATTGTGCACGATCTGCTTGCGCACGTAGACGGGAGCGCCGTACAGCTCCAGCGTCTTCTCGACCGTCAGCACCGCTCGGTCAACACCAGCGCAGTACCCGCGCGGATTGGCCAACAGGATCCGCCCCATGCCCGGAAGTGTACGCGGCCCAGCAGCGGCCGGACGACCGAACGATAACCGTCACACGCCGGCAACCTGTAAGGACACCCGAAGCGATTTGTGCATGGATCGACGGTTCAAGTCGTTACGGTGGCTCGGTGGCACTCACCTCCTCACCGGAGCAGCCGCTGCCGGTCCGCACGATTTCCCGCGCGATCGGGGACTGGGTCAACCGGCTTGGACGGGTCTGGGTAGAAGGGCAACTCACCGAGATCGTCCGCCGCCCCGGGCTCGCCACCGTCTTCCTCACGCTGCGCGATCCCGTCGCCGACGTGTCGCTGCGGCTCACCTGCCCGCGGGCCGTCTGTGAGGCGATCGGAGCCGGGCTCGTTGACGGCGCCAGGGTGGTGGTCTGGGGCAAGCCGTCCTTCCACCCCACGCGGGGAACGCTCGCGCTCGCCGTCGTGGAGATCCGCCCACTCGGTGCGGGCGCCCTGCTCGCGCGCCTCGAGCAGCTGCGCGGCGTGCTCGCGGCGGAGGGCCTGTTCGCTGCTTCCCGCAAACGCCGGCTCCCGTTCCTCCCGCAGGCGGTCGGGTTGATCACCGGACGGGCGAGCGCGGCCGAGCGGGACGTGGTCGAGAACGCCCGCCGTCGCTGGCCCGCCGTGCGCATCGTGACCCGGGAAGTGGCGGTCCAGGGGCCGCTCGCCGTCGGGCAGGTCATCGACGCGCTGCGTGACCTCGACCGTATCCCCGGCGTGGACGTCATCGTCATCGCCCGGGGCGGTGGGTCGATGGAGGACCTGCTGCCCTTCTCCGACGAGGCGTTGATACGCGCCGTGGCCGCGGCGAACACCGCGGTGGTATCCGCCATCGGCCACGAGCAGGACGCGCCCCTGCTCGACTTCGTCGCCGACGTCCGCGCGTCCACCCCGACGGACGCGGCAAAACGGATCGTGCCGGACGTGGCCGAACAACACGCCCTGGTTACCACGTTGCGCGACCGGTCCAGGCGGATCGTCGAACAGCGGCTGAATCACGAGGAACGCGGACTGGCCGATCTATGCGGCCGTCCCGTGCTGGCCGCGCCCGGCCGCGAACTTGACCGCCAGAGCGAGTCCGTCAACGACCTACGCTCCCGCGGGCTACGTTGCGTGATGCAGATCCTCGCTGGGGCCGAGCGCGAGCTGGCCCACACGTCCGCCCAGCTGCGCGCACTGTCACCGGCCGCGACTTTGGATCGTGGCTATGCCCTGGTACGCCGGACCGCCGACGGCTCCATCGTGCGCGACCCGGCGGGGTTGGACACTGGTGACGAGCTGGCCATCTGGGTTGCCGGTGGCTCCTTCCCGGCGACCGTCGGCGCCCGAGATCCCCAGAGTGTCTAAGTGGTCGCCGCCGGAAGTTGTT
>NZ_CAKJTM010000020.1:16928-25633 GCF_917627345.1 Protofrankia sp. CiP3
GGGCGTTCGATCAGCGAGCGGCTCATCCGCGCCCGATCCGGCAAGGCGGAGGAGGAAGGCGCCCTGGTGCTGGGCGCCGACTGACGACAACGCGGCCGGGCGGGACGCGGGGAGCCGCGAGCCGGACAGTCCTGTCCTCGGGCGCTCTAAAGGCTGAGGCCCTCGACGGCTCCGGCGAGGTCCGCGCGGATGGTGGCCTTGAGCGCGGTGGGAGCGAACGAGTGGTCGATGGCGGCCACAGCAAGATCAATTACCTGGCGCCGGGTCAGGCCCAGACCGCGCAGCGCATGCAGGTACTCATCACGCAGTGTGGTGCCGAACATCGGCGGGTCGTCGCTGTTGAGGCTGACGGGCAGACCCATTTTGATCATTGCGGACAACGGGTGCCCCGAATAGTCCGCGACGACCCCGGTACGGAGGTTCGATGTCGGGCACACCTCCAGCGGGACGTGCTGTGCCCGCAGGTGGTCGACCAGTACCGGGTCGTCGATGGCACGGATGCCGTGACCGATGCGTTCGGCGTGCAGATGCTCGAGGGAGTCCCAGATCGTGCGCGGCCCGGTGGTCTCGCCGGCATGCGGTACGCGGTGCAGCCCGGCGTCCCGCGCGGCGGTGAACACGTCCGCGAACTGCGGCCGGGGCACACCGGCCTCGGACCCGCCCAGCCCGAGCGCGATCACCGGCCCACGGTGGTTCAACGCGAACTCGATCGTCGCCTCGGCCGCGGGGCGCAGATCCATCCCGGGCAGGCCTGGGATGTCGGTGACCCACCGCAGCTGGATGCCGGTCGCCTCCTCGGCCTCCCGACGGCCCCGCTCGACCCCGTCGAAGACCTCGGCCGCGTCGATACCACGCTGGATGTGCAGGAACGGCGTGAAGGTGATCTCAGCGTACCGGACCCCCTGCGCGGCGAGCCCCAGCGCGGTCTCACGGGCCAGCAGCGCGAAGTCGTCACCGTCCCGCAGCACGCGGACGGCGGCCAGGTAGACGTCGATGAAATGGTCGAAGTCGCGGAACTCGTAGAACTTCGCCACGCCGCCAGAATCGGTTGGCAGATCGTCGATGCCGTGGCGACGGGCGAGGGTGAGCAGCGTCCGCGGGCGCATCGACCCCTCCAGGTGGACGTGCAGCTCCACCTTGGGCAACGCGTCGACGAACTCCTCGTCGCTGGCCTCGCCGCCGCCCGGCCGCCGTCCCGCCACCGTCTCGGAGCTCATGACGCGGTACCAGACGCCGCGGTACCAAGCCCCGCATCGCCCGCCCACGGGTCTGCCTGTTCTGCCTGTCGCATGTCCTGAACGATTACGGACATCCGCCCCTCGGTCAAGAACAGGTCACACCGACGGTGACGGATCTGCCACGACCCGCCCGGGGCCGAGCGATGTTTCCGCACCGGCGCGGCCTTTCGTGTTATCGCGGCGGCACGTTGACAGCGCACCCGGCCGTCCACCAGGCTCGGCTCGCGGCCCAGCAAGCAGGACAACACGGACCTACTGCGAATGATGACATCCAAAACGCCGGCAACCGCGCGGATGCGGTGGGCCGGCTCCGGTGCCGGCACCGGCTGCGCGCCGGGGGGCTTTGCGCTGGTCAATGACCCGTCCAGACCGCTGGTGGTGGACTCGTGGCTGGTGGCGGACGGACGGGTACGGGCATGGCCGGCGCACCTCGCGCGATTCAGCTCGGCGTGCGCCCGGATGACCGGCCTGCCGGCCGCGCGGTGCGTCGAGTTCATGGTGGCGTCCGTCCGCCAGATCCCCGCGACGGGCCGCTGGTTCCCGCGCGTCGAACTAGTCATGATCGATGATCAGCCCAGGCTGCAGCTCTGGCCGCGGCCCGCCCCCGCCCGCGGCGAAGCGGTGCGGCTCTGGATCTCGCCCACGGCGGATCAGCGTGTCCAGCCCACGGTGAAAGGGGTGGATCTGGACTATCTCGCGGAACTCCGCCAGGCGGCTGTTCGGGCCGGCGCCGACGAAACGCTGATCCTCTCCGCCGACGGCCGGGTCCGGGAAGGCACCACAACCAGCGTCCTCTGGTGGCGTGGCAGGACCCTCTGCCTGCCACCGGACACGCCCCATCTCCTCCCGGGAGTCACCCGCGCCGCCATCCTCGGCCTCGCCGCCACCCGTGGTATCCGCGTCCAGGAAGAGGAGAGCAGGCCGCGGGAGCTGGCTGGTCTTGAGGTATGGGCGGTCAATGCCCTGCACGGGATCCGTCCCGTACGAGGCTGGGTCGGCGCGTCGATCGATGCCGGGCCGTCACACCGGGAACGCCTGTGGAACACGCTTCTGCGCGATCAGGCGATTCCGCCGAGCGAGTGCGGGACCGCTGCCGAGGCTCCCGCCAACAGGTGATGACCAGCGCCGGGCGGGCGGGCGGGCGGGCGGGCGGACGGGCGGGCGGGCGGACGGGCGCGGCGGCGTTGCGGAAGCGGAAGACGCCGCCGCCCGCGACGCGGTCGCTCCACCAGCGATGCCGCCAGCCCGATCCCCCCCAACACTGCTGTGAGCAGCGGACGCCGGTCCACGGCATCCGCTGCTCACCCGCGTCAGGTACCGGGGACCCGGTTGCCGTTCACCGCCGGGTAGGTCCGTCCCTTCCACGCCGCTCCCCGGCCGCGCCAGTGCGCACGTGCCGAGTCCAGCGTCATCAGCACATACAGGACGGCCACCACGGGCAGAAGCACCGCATTACGAGCCGACTGGAGGTAGTAACGAATCATGGGGATGTACGTGGCGGTCATCACCGCCCACGCGCCGAGGCCCGCGGCCGCGCTCACGACGGCGGCGGTGCCGCCAGCCCCGGCCACAAGCCCGGCCAGCCCCACCACAGCCGCCAGCGGTGGCGCCACGTAGGTCAGCGCGAGGCCCGCGACGCTGCCGATGAGCAGTACGGGCGAGTGCCGGAGCTGGGTGTAGGCGCTGCGGGCGACCATCGACCACAGGTCCGCCAGCTGTGGGCACGGCCGGACGCCACGGACGCCGTCCGTGGCCGGGTCGGCGAGCCCCACCCAGATCCGCCCACCGCTGCGTTTGATCGTCCTGGCCAACGAGCAGTCGTCGATGACCGCGCGGGCGATCGAGGCGAGCCCACCGGCATGTTCCAGCGCGCCGCGGCGCAGCAGGATGGCGTGGCCGGCGGCGCCCGCGGTCCGCGTGGCCGGCCTGTTGGTCCGGCGGAACGGGTAGAGCTGCGCGAAGAAGTACACGAACGCGGGGATGAGGAGCCGTTCCCAGCGGGACCGCGCGCGCAGGAACGCCATCAGCGACGTGAGATCAAGCCCGCGGGTGGTGGCATGGTGGACGAGCCGGGCCACCGACTCGGGACCATGAGCGATGTCGGCGTCGGTGAACAGAAGCCATTCGGATTCCGGCGACGAGGCGCGGACGCCCTGCTCCATGGCCCACACCTTGCCCACCCAACCGGGCGGGCGCCCTCCGCCGGTGAGCACCTTCAGCGGGACATGAGCGCCGGCCGACCGGCCGAGCGTCCGGGCTATCTCCCCGGTACCGTCCTCGCTGGCGTCGTCGACAAGGACGACCTGGAGCGGGCCCGGATAGTTCTGACTGAGCAGGGACGGAAGAGTATAGGGGATTATGTCCGCTTCATTGCGGGCAGGAATGATCACAGTCACAGCGGGCCAACCGCCGTTCGGCTCGGCCGCGCCATCCGCTTGGGGGCTGTAGGGATCAAGCCGGGTATCGGTGCGCCAGAACATTCCGTGGCCGCCTGCGAGCACCAGCCAGACGATCAGGGAGCAGACCGCGCACGCCGCCAACATCATCACGATGATCAGCGTCGCAAATCGCGGGACCGATCGCGGGAACCTGGCGAGTGGTGTGTCCAGCCACTCTCCACCGACGACACCATTGCCAGCGCCCGTGCCAGAGTCCGCGGTCAGGTGATCACACGGTCACGTGTCACGCCCGCGACCACCGGTGGCCCGCCGGCCATAGGACCGTACGGCCACGGCTGACCGCTGTTGGTCATGATTTGTCGCGGCTGGCCCGCGCCCAGGCGCCCGGTGGAGCTGGGCCAGTCATCGCGTCGGGGCAGGCACGAGTTCCCGCTCCACACGCTCGGACACGGCGCGTACCCCGTCGATCCCGGAACGCGGGGAAGGCCGCCCCGGTTCGCCCTGCTGCCAGTCCGCCGGTAAGAACGGCCGGTAACGTCGGTCCGCCCGGTCAACGCCCCCGGTCAATGCCCAGGAGGTATCGGTGTCAGGTTCACAGGACGCGCCACCGGCGCACGAGGCTTCCCCGACGTACGAACGGGCGCGGGCGGAGCTGGAGGAGGTCGTCCACCGGCTGGAGGCCGGCGGCATCACCCTGGAGGAGTCGCTCACGCTGTGGGAACGCGGTGAGGCGCTGACAAGGACGTGCCAGGCCTTCCTCGACGGCGCCCGCGCCCGCCTCGACACGGCCCGGCACGCAGCCGCACCGGCCAGCGGCGGCCAGCCCGAAGACGCGCAGGCGGACGCCTGACAGCGGCCGCCATCAAGATCATTCTATCGATATGTCACGACAGCCGCTGAGGCCCGTCGTTGGGAACACGCAGGGGGCCGCTGGGAACACGCAGCGAGGCGGCCAGCGTCCCCAGGTCGGTGAGCGAAGCGCCGCTGCGCCCACCGCCGTCGGAGACGATCAGAATGACGTCACCAACCTGACGGGTCAGCGCCAGGTGGCCGGCATCATCCCGCCGCTCCTGCCACGGCGCCCCCGCCAGGTCAACAGTCCCCGTCACCGGCCGGTCCGCCAGGACCCGTTTGACGGCGTCCCCCGCATTGCCCTGGTTGAGCTGTGCGTACGTACGGTTACCCGGACGGTCGACGACATAACCGATGCGCAGCTCGATCACGTCCGCGCGGGACGCGCCAGGCGGCGCTTCCGTCCGGATCGACGTGGCCTTCCAGTAGCCGGGCAGGCCCGTCGGTTCCGCGACGCCGAACGGTGCCACCCGCGCGAAGGCGGCCAGCGGGGCGGCTGTGTCCACGGCGACCACCGAGTCCGCGTCACCCCTCGGCATGAACAGGGTGAACAGCGCCACGCCGGCCATCACCACGCCAAGGGACAGCAGCATGTCCCGGATCGTCTCCTGACCGCGTCTTCGTGCCATCCGTCCATCCTGACGTCCCGCCGTGGGCCCAGCCCGACAGGGCCGTCGATCCGAGCGGCAACGAGTGCCAAATCATTACAAACCCGTGATTTGGGAAACGACCTGAGCCAGGTAAGACGAAAGGGCCGGTCAAGCCAGCCACAAAAAACAACAGAAGGAAAATAAACACATAAGAGCGCCCGGCACGCCCCCTCCGCGCGCCGGGCGCTCTCCTCCCGTAAACAGTTCGACGCACAGCGGGCCGCCAGCGTTGCACCAGGAAGAAGCACAATTCTGTCCACCACCCGACACCCAGCATCCGGTGTCCGGTACCCGATGAACACATGACAGCTCCGACCGTCCCGAAAGCATCCGAAAAACACCAAAACGCCGCATATACGAAAATCCTGGACGGTTCGGTGTGCTGGCCGCGGCGGTGGCGGGCGGCTGGACGCGCGTGCAACTACCCTCGGATGCGTGGCAGCAGACAGCACTCTTCCTGATCCTCTCGTCGTCCAGGGGCAGGCCCCCGACCGCAACCTGGCCCTCGAGCTCGTCCGGGTCACCGAGGCGGCCGCGCTCGCCGCCGCCCGATGGGTCGGGCGCGGTGACAAGAACGGCGCGGACCAAGCCGCCGTCGATGCCATGCGGCGGCTCGTCGGCACCGTGTCGATGCGCGGGATCGTCGTCATCGGTGAGGGCGAGAAGGACGAAGCCCCGATGCTCTTCAATGGGGAGGACGTCGGCTCGGGCGAAGGTCCCGAATGCGACGTCGCCGTCGACCCGGTGGACGGCACCACCCTCACCGCCAAGGGAATGAACAATGCGATCGCGGTGATGGCCGTGTCCGAGCGTGGATCCATGTACGACGCGAGCGCCTGCTTCTATATGGAAAAGCTGGTCACAGGCCCCGAAGCCGCCGGCATGGTGGACATCACCGCACCGGTCGAGGAGAATATCCGTGCCGTCGCCAAAGCCAAGGGCGTGCATCCGCGGGATGTGACCGTTATCGTCCTGGAACGCCCACGCCATGCCGAGCTGATCGAACAGATCCGCGCCGCCGGCGCCCGGGTGAAGCTCATCTCCGACGGGGACGTGGCCGGCGCGGTGATGGCCGCGTCCGCCGACACCGGCGCCGACCTGTTGCTGGGCATTGGCGGCACCCCCGAAGGGATCATTGCCGCGTGCGCGGTGGCCTGTATCGGCGGCGTCATCCAGGGACGGCTCTGGCCGCGAGATCCTGACGAACAGCGGAAGGTCTTCGATGCCGGTCATGACCCCAGACGTGTCCTCACCACCCGTGAACTCGTGGACAGCGACAACGTCTTCTTCGTCGCCACCGGCATCACAGACGGCGAGCTGCTGGCCGGGGTCCGGTACCGGCCTGGTGGGGCGAACACGTCGTCCCTGGTCATGCGGTCACGCAGTGGGACCGTCCGCCGGGTCGACAGCCAGCACCAGTTGACCAAGCTCCAGGCCTATTCCACGGTGCCGTTCTGAGCGGGGCGAGGACCCTGCGCGGGATGGTGCGGCCAGGCGGATCGACGCCGGGCGGGCTGGCTACGCCGTTGCCGATCCGGGCGGTCACCGGCGCGGCCCGCGTGGTCAACGCGGCGGTCGTTCGCCTGGACAGGCCTGGTCCCCATGGGCGCGCCACCGAGGTTGCCGCCTTGCCCGCCGCCGCCCGGCGCTTTGTCCGCCATCCCCGCCCACCGGTGCTGCTGGGCACCGTCGGGAGCCTTGTGGCCGTACGCCTCGCCCGCGGCCGATTCGGGCGAGGCGACGCCCTGATCGCGGTGTCGATGATGGCCGCGCAGCCGTTCGTGGAATGGGCGGTGCATCGGGAGATCCTGCATGCCGAGCCGAGCAGCCCGATCGGCCGTGTCTTCTACCAGGCCGCCGGCTGGGGGCACGAGCAGCATCACCGTGACCCGACGAACATGGACACGATGTTCGTGCGCCCCCAGGAGGTCCTCGCCGGCGGCACCGCCGCCCTCGCCGCAGCCGTTCACGGATCGCCTCAGGCGGCCACCGCGACGCTGTGCGCGGCCGTGGGCCTGCTCGTCTACGACTGGACCCATTTCCTCATCCACAGCGGCTATCAGCCTCGGAGCCGGATATACCGACGGCTCTGGCGCAACCATCGCCTGCACCACTTCCGCAACGAGCGTTACTGGCTGGGCGTCACATCCAGTATCGGCGACATCGTGCTGGGAACCAGCCCGCCCCGCGACATGGTCCCGATCTCGGCCACCGCGACGCACGCGCCTACCCGGTGAGCCGCGGCGGAGCCGCCCATATCCGTACCTGATCGACATACATGGTGACTGTCGTCGGCGTCCGGCTGTTCCGGCACGGGATCGCGCCGGTGCAGCCCTTGTCCAGCTGTAGCGCCAGGTGCATCGCCGATGTCGACGGGATCGGGTTGACCGCGCCCGGAACGGCTGGCGTGGTCACCGTCCACTCCGGCACGCCGTTGAGATAGAAGGTGATCGACCGGGGCAGCCACTCGACCGCGATGGTTTGCCACTGAGTGTAATCACCAGGCAGATAGTGCCACTCAACATGGTTGCGCGGACCGTTGTGGACGAAGCTCGACGCGCCCTGGCGGTTTCCGTTAATTGCCTCCAGCAGGTCGATCTCACCGTCGGTGGGCCAGTTGCCCGACGCCGGCCACAGCAGTATCACCCCCGAGTAGCCATCGCCACGCTCCACCCGGACGCGGGCCTCCCAACGGCCGTACCGCAGGTTCATCTTGTTCGCGATCCCAGCGCCCAGATCCCGGCCAGCGCTGTCGAAGCCCCCGGTGAGGCGCAGTGCGCCACCCGCGACCGTGGCCCGCGCCGCCGACCTGGGGAAAGGTTCCGCGTTCGGCTTGTCGTAGACCCACCAGTTTGTGGGGTCAACGTCCTTGCCGTCGAACCGCTCGACGAACAGCGGCGCGCCCCAGGCATCCGCCGAGGCAGACCGCGAACCGTCACCAACCGTCGGCCCACTGCTCGCCGGGCCGCTGCTCGCCGGCCCACTGCTCGCCGGGCCGCTGCTCGCCGGGCCGCTACCGAGCAGGGCGCCGTCCGTGCACGCCACGGCAGCGCTGGCGACTACCACCGAAACCGCGATCAGTGGCAGAAGAATGCGGAGTCTGGTGTGCATATGGCGACAACCCAACATCCGGGCGGGACAGCCCTGCACCGACCCGCACAACCGGCTTTCCTGTCGCCATCGACGCTAACACGGAGCGTAATCGACTCACCATGCAGTACACACGTTTCGTGATGACGAAAATCAACTCAAGATCGACGATCGCCATCCGGCCGCCGCGGCCTGCTGCTCGCCAGGTCGGCGCACAGCCGTTTTTGTGCTGCCCAGGAGGGTGCCTACCTGATTGAAATGGCGGGCGCGGGGCATAGTTGGGTAACACCGTCGCCCTCCTGTACCCCTAGTTCTCGGGAGGACACACGGCAACGGGCATCAGGCCCGGTCGAACCTGCCATCGCGGGCACCCGCCAGCAACGGATCCCGTTTCTCCAGGATATAGAAAAGGACCGGGCTCGCGTCGCCCAGCTTAGAGCGACCGGCAATAGGGGACGCGGCGTCGCGGACAGCCT
>NZ_CAKJTM010000020.1:26094-43784 GCF_917627345.1 Protofrankia sp. CiP3
GACCGGCCCCCTGCCGGCTGGCACCCTGTCGACAGGCACCGTCGCTGCCGGCGCATTCAACGGAGCAAGGAGGGCAGTCGACGAACCGTCGGCCCCGGCGGAATCGCCATATCCACAGGAGCTGGTGGCGAATACCACGGCCAAAGCCGTGGAACAGGCCAGCAAACAACGGAGACTGGAACGCACGACCGCCGCCATCCCACCTGTTCGGGCGGCCGACTCCAGTCGTTACCGCACTCTGTTCCCCGCCGCACCATTTCTTGCGCCGACGCCAACGCTAGCAGCAGCTGACACCGAACCCGGGGAGAGTTACACGACGCCCGGAACGACAGCTGCCGGACAGGTGTTTCGGAACCCGTATCGGCGATCCGAAAAAAGTATGATCGAACCGTTTTGACCAGGAGCTGGACGGCAAGAATCGATAAATAATTTGGCCGAAATATGACTGGTTAATGATTCTTGCGGCGACATGTCCGGCCACGCGCCGGTCAACCTGGGTGATCATGATTGATCTTGCTGTGATCAATGTCGCATATCCACGGACGCAGCCGTCGCCACCCAGGCTCCCGTACCCCGCGACCCGCCGCGCCGCCGGGCGACAGGCCGCCTGGCAACAGGCCACGGTTCCAGCCCGTCCAGCCGATCTTCGATCACGCGGCCCGGCCAGGCCCTAACCTCCAGAACGGAAGGCAGCTGTCGAACAGGTAACGACCGGTTGGAGCGGGAACACATGAGCGAGCAGGAGTACCGTATTGAGCACGATTCCATGGGCGAGGTGCGGGTACCGGCCACAGCCAGGTGGCGGGCACAGACCCAGCGTGCGGTTGAGAACTTCCCCGTCTCGGGCCAGCGGGTCTCCCCTGCCCACATAGCCGCGCTCGCGCAGATCAAGGCTGCCGCGGCCACCGCCAACGCGGCCCTCGGTGTCCTCGACGCGGAGACCGCGGCGGCGATCTCCGCAGCGGCCGCGGAGGTCGCCGCCGGGCGCTGGGACGACCACTTCCCGATCGACGTGTTCCAGACCGGCAGCGGGACGTCATCCAACATGAACACCAACGAGGTGCTGGCGACGCTGGCCACCGAGCGGCTGGGCCGGCCGGTGCACCCCAACGACCACGTCAACGCCTCACAGTCGTCCAACGACGTCTTCCCCTCGTCGATCCACGTCGCCGCGACCCAGGCAATCGTCCGCGACCTCGTGCCCGCGCTCGACCATCTGGCCACGTCGTTGGAACGCAAGAGCATCGAGTTCGCCGAAGTCGTCAAGTCCGGACGCACCCACCTGATGGACGCGACACCGGTGACCCTCGGGCAGGAGTTCGGCGGGTACGCGGCCGCGGTCCGCTACGGCGTGGAGCGCCTGCACAGCGCGTTGCCGCGGATCGGCGAACTGCCGCTGGGCGGCACCGCCGTGGGCACCGGCATCAACACCCCGCCGGGCTTCGCCGCGGCGGTCATCAAGCAGCTGGCCGCATCCACCGGCCTGCCCCTGTCGGAGGCACGCAACCACTTCGAGGCCCAGGCCTCCCGGGATGCCCTGGTCGAGGCCTCCGGCGTACTACGGGTGATCGCGCTGTCCCTCTACAAGATTGCCAACGACCTGCGGTGGGCTTCGTCGGGTCCACGCGCGGGACTCGGGGAGATCCGCCTGCCCGACCTCCAGCCAGGCTCCTCGATCATGCCCGGAAAAGTGAACCCGGTCATTCCCGAGGCGGTGTGCCAGGTTGTCGCGCAGGTCGTCGGCAACGACGCGGCCGTGGCCTTCGGTGGCTCCGCGGGCAACTTCGAGCTGAACGTGATGTTGCCCGTCATCGCGCGCAACCTGCTCGAGTCGATCCACATCCTGTCCACCATCACCCGTCTGTTCGCGGACCGCTGCGTCGACGGCATCGTCGCGGACGTCGAGCGCTGCCGGCGGTTCGCCGAGTCCTCACCGTCCATCGTGACGCCGCTCAACCGCTACCTGGGCTACGAAGAGGCCGCCAAGGTCGTCAAGCAGTCCCTGGCCGAGGAAAAGACAATCCGGGAGGTCGTCCTCGAACGCGGCTATGTGGCCGCCGGCACACTCACCGAGGAACAGCTGGACGCCGCGCTGGACGTCCTGTCAATGACTCACCCATAGGTTTCCGCGCGGGGCCTCCGCGTACACGGAAAACCACGATCGCGCGCTCCACGGCCCAACGGGCCCGAAAGCCCCGGGACCAATAGCGACGCCCCGGAGGGGATACGGCCGCACCGGTTTCCGGGCCGAAGCCTTTTTTCCGGGCCGGTCTCCCGGGCCTCCACACCAGTAAGATCATAACGGTTGGGAAGATGCCGGGGCGGTTCGCGGCCGAGAGCAGCGGGGGGCCGTGGAGAACCCCCCAGCAAGTCCCCACGACCCCCGCACCTGGTTCAACGACACGGCTCGACGGAGGTTACGGGCACTCGGAAAATTTTTTCGGCCGCGCCAGCCGGATCCGGTCACCCATGGCCACAGACCGCGTCCATGCCATCACGCAAATCCGGAAGTGCCACCGGCGGCTGCGACGTGCCACCAACGGCCGTGGAGGTGCACGGATGTGTGCGGAGAAGCGGAGGTAACAACCTGACGATTGAGGCGTCGCGAGCCTTCCGGCCGGATAGCCTCACAGCAATCAATTGTGGGGATTTCACCTGAGGAGGTGACGATGTACGACTACGACCTCCTCGTCATCGGATCAGGTCCAGGCGGGCAGAAAGCGGCTATCGCCGCCGCCAAACTGGACCGTCGGGTGGCGATCGTCGACCGCCGTGACATGGTCGGTGGAGTCTGTATCAATACCGGTACAATTCCTTCGAAAACGCTACGTGAGGCTGTGCTCTACCTCACCGGTATGACCCAACGGGAGATGTACGGGCAGAGCTACCGGCTCAAGGATGACATAACGGTCGGTGACCTGTCCTCACGCACACAGCACGTCATCGGGCGTGAGATCGACGTCATTCGCAGCCAGCTCAGCCGTAACCGGGTCACGCTGCTCATCGGTACGGCAAGCTTCATCGACGCGCATACCATCAGCATCAAGGGCACCGACGAGATCGACGAGCGGCGGGTCCACGCAGAAAAGATCATCATTGCGACCGGAACCCGGCCGGCCCGGCCAGGCACAGTCGACTTCGACGGCCGCACGGTGGTTGACAGCGATCAGATCCTGTCCCTGGACAAGATCCCCGGCTCGATGGTCGTCGTCGGCGCCGGTGTGATCGGTATCGAGTACGCGTCCATGTTCGCGGCGCTCGGTACGAAGGTGACAGTCGTCGAACGCAGGGACCGAATGCTCGACTTCTGCGACGTGGAGATAGTCGAAGCCCTCAAATACCACCTGCGCGACCTTGCCGTTACCTTCAGGTTCCGCGAGTCGGTGCTGTCGGTGGGACGCCACAACGGCGGGACGCTGACGTTGCTGGAAAGCGGCAAGAGGCTGCCCGCGGACACCGTCATGTACTCGGCCGGTCGCCAAGGGCTCACCACCGCGCTGAACCTCGCCAACGCGGGCCTGAGCGCCGACAACCGTGGCCGGATCAAGGTGGGGTCGGATTTCCGGACCGAGATAGATCACATCTTCGCGGTCGGAGATGTCATCGGTTTCCCCGCCCTGGCCGCGACATCCATGGAACAGGGCCGGCTCGCCGCCTACGCGGCCTGCGGCGAGGACGTCCACGTGATGCGGCACGACCTGATGCCCATCGGGATCTACACCATCCCCGAGATCTCCTATGTGGGCAGCACCGAGGACGAGCTCACTGAACGGGCTGTGCCCTTCGAGGTGGGAGTCGCCCGCTACCGGGAACTCGCTCGCGGCCAGATCGTCGGCGACTCCTACGGCATGCTGAAACTCCTGGTCAGCTCCGTCGACCGGAAGCTACTCGGCGTACACGTCTTCGGCACTGGCGCCACCGAGCTCGTCCACATCGGCCAGACGGTGATGGGCTGTGACGGCACGATCGACTACCTGGTCGACGCCGTGTTCAACTATCCGACCCTGGCCGAGTCCTACAAGGTGGCCGCGTTGGACGCGATGAACAAGATGCGCGCCATCGCCCGTTTCAGCGGCTGAGACGACGGGCCACCGCTCGCGCGGGCGGAATCTCGTCCGGGCCGGGTCGCACGTGTCCCTCAACGCAGGCGGCCAGCCGCGCTGACCGCGCCTCGGATCGAGGCTCCCCGGGCACCCCAGCCCCGAGCGATACAGATCAGCGGGGGACGCGCGCCCACCCGGATCGGGCGCTGCGGATTCGCAGCTTGTCACCCAGCGTCCCGGGGATTTCCTGAAGGAGCATCCACCGGTGATCTGAGATCTCCTCCGAACGCAGGCGCACGACCTTGTCTGGGACATGTAGCACAAAACGGATGTCATAGTGGATATGCGACGTTTCGTCCCGGCCGGGATCCGCCGGGACGACGTACGCATCAATATCCACCGGCCGGGCGGTGTCCGGGATCACGGTGTTCGCGGCGATTCCGGTCTCCTCCGCAAGCTGACGCAGGGCCGTACCGAACAGGGACTGGTCGGTTGCCTCGACATGCCCTCCGGGAAGCAGCCAGCGGGCCAGGCGCCGGTGGTGGATGTGCAGCACCCGCCAGTCGGCGGTGACCGCGACCGCGCCGCACGTGACATGCCCCGGCATCGTGGTGCGGTCCGTCACCGGCCTCGGCCCGCCCATAGCCGCCAGCACCAGCGGACCCACTGTCTCAAGTTCGCCCGGATTTTCCTCGAGGTAGTTGAGAACCACCCCAGCGACCGCATTGTTGCTCACTGCCACGGCTCATCACAGTACCGGCGAGAAGCCGATCCGGGATGAGCAAGGGCCTACCAGGCGCCGCTGTTCCCATCATGTTCATGAGTGCCGGCCCGGCCGCCGGACCCATCCCAGCCCAGCAGAACCCAGCGACGGCATACGTTTGCCCATGAGCCTGCTCAGCGTGAACCGACTGCCGGTCGCCGCACCCGCCGGCTCCCGTGTCGCCAGGCCGACACAGCTCCCTCCAGCCCTGAACGGAGCGCGCTGACGGGCCGCCGACAACCGTCCCGGCCTGTCAGCGGCGGCGCCTATGGTGTTGTGACCGATATTAGTGGTGAAAGACACACCAAAGCCAGGCAGCCGGAGGCGGTCACACAGCGGGTGTGCCGACAGCCCCGGCCCCATGAAGGGGGAGATCAGGTTGCGCCGTTGCGACGCTCTGGCACGTTCGGCCGAGTCCGGCCGGTACCGGATGGCGGCAGTGGCCACGGGCGCGGGCCTGGCCCTGCTGCTGGTGGGGGGATGCGGCGGATCATCCGGTTACGGCAACGCGACATCGTCGACGGCCTCCTCAGGCGCGCCGAGCTCGTTGCCGACAGCCCTGCCGACAGGGCTGCCGACGGCCCTGCCGACAGGGCTGCCCGGCGGTGAGCAGGTGACCAACGGCGCCGACGCCCTGAAGGAGCCAAACGTCCCAGCTGGCTTCCCGATCCCACCAGGCGCCAAGGTCAACGGTGGCACCTCCGGCAACAGCCAGTCCACAGTGGTGTTGACCGGCGTTTCCGACACGGCGGTGGCGAACTTCTACCGCACGGCGCTGTCAGCCGCCGGCTACACCATCACCAGCGACAATCAGATACCCGGGTTGGCAACGGCCATCGGATTCCGCGGCCATGGCGTGACCGGCAACATCGATACGGCCGGTGTCGGGACATCCAATGGCGCGATTCTCACCTTCCGTAAGCAATAGGGACGGCCGGGGGCGGGTCTGATCCCTGCTGAGCCAGCCCCCACCGCCGGTCACGCAACAACCAACAATACTCAGACAAAATAATCACATATATCAACACCAGGTGTCAGTAGCACATCAGCCAGCCGCTTGGCGGACGCGACGGCAGGTCACGCCTGTTCGGCCCAAAGAACAACGATCATCAATCGTCCTGCGACCGAAGGCCGCACGGGGATCCGGCTCCGCGACAATTTGACTTCACGGCGACAGCAGGGCACATTACCTTATAGCCCAAATCGGGCTATAAATTGCTAAAAGGTGGCTGATGCTGGTAAGCTGCCGAGCAGCGTGTGTCGTGCTGTCACGACCCGCTACCAGTTCCGCTCGGTGCGTTCTCCAGCTGACTCCAGCGTCACTGGACACCGTCGGAGTACGCCGGATGACTAACCCCGCCAAGCAGCGCAGGTACCGCTCGCCGCTGCGCACCGAACAGGCCCGCCAGACCCGGCTGCGTATCCTCGAAGCGGCCAGAGAGCTCTTCCACACGCAGGGCTACGCGACAACAACGATCAATACGATCAGCAAAACGGCCGGCGTCTCGCCCGACACCGTCTACGACACCTTCCGGTCCAAGCGTGGGCTGCTCAAGGAGCTGCTGGGCATCAGCGACGCGCCGGGCGGAGATGGGGATGGGGACCGGCAGCGCCCGACACCCACAACACCGGGACCATACGCGATCAGCCAAGAAACCGATCAACGGCGGCAGATCGCGATGCTGGCTGCGGACACCTCCCATCAGCTCGAACGCCTGCGGCCCCTCGATGACATCCTGCGCGACGCGGCGGTGACCGACCGGGAGATGGCCGCCCTTCAGCACGACCAGCGGCTGGGCCAGCGGCGGCAGATGACGGCGGTGGCTCGCTGGATCTCAGAACGCGGGCCGCTGCGTGACGAGATGCCAGTCGATCAGGCGGCCGCGGTCATCTGGACGCTCACCACTCCCGAAGTTCACCACATGCTGCGTGTGATCTGGCAGTGGAGCGCGGAACAGTACGAGGCCTGGCTGGGCCGGACCCTCACGGACACGCTGCTCCCCCGGCCGCGCTAGTGGTAGCCGCCCATCACTGAGCAGGCCTGGTTGGCTACGCCGTGTTTCGGAAGTCGCCGTTCGATCAGCGGGCCGCGTCCAGGCGGCTCCTGGCAAGGCCGCGGGCCACACCGACCAGCGCCGGCATGGCGCTGGCGCTACTCCCGGCTGACGAACCGTGGGTGACCGGATGAGACGGCTGGGCAAAAGGGCGGAGCTGGACCGCGGATCAGTAGACGATCGACCGGATCAATAGACCACAGCCGCCGCCACCCCTCAGGTGGCAGGCGACGACGTGCCCGTACCAGCAATCGCGACCTTGGCCAGACGGTGGGCCAGCCGGGCGACGAACAGCCTCACGCCGACGACGACCACAGCGCCCGTCCCGGGTATAAGCGGCACAAAACTGCCCTGCCAGACAATCTGTGTACCACCGCTGTCCAGCGGAGACAGATCGACCGTCCCCAGGTAGTCCCGGACTGGCAACGCCGAACGCATCCGGTAGGCATGCCGCTGGCCGGGCACATACTCGACGATCTCCTCCCGGACATACAGCGGTGGCCGACCGAGCCGGCGTATCGCCCCCACCCCACCCGGCGCGGGCATACCTTCCCGCTCCCAACGGGACCGGGACACGAGCGGACCCGCCCACCGTGACCAGCCCTCACCGTCCGCCAGCAGATCGAACACCACCGACGGTGACGCCCCCGATGTCTCGGTCACCACGAAAACACGGCGCCGGCTGCTCATGACCCCACCACGACCGGCCCGCGCCCAGGTCCCACGAGGTCGACCTGGATCGCCGGGGACAGCGGCAGCAACATCGATCTCATGCCCTTACTCTTCAGCAACCACGCACACATCGCAAGAATCCCCGACACGGCTGTCGAACGATCATCGTCCCCGCGGGGCCTGAGCACTCGCCGGTGAACCTTCGGGTGCGCACCGGCTCAGGGTGGGCGGCTACCGGGTGGTCCACCACGTCGAGGATGCCCGGCTCGCCGTCGCGCTGGTCCGGGTAGCGCACCGCAGAACTCGACCAGCGCTACTTCCGCGCAATACGTCCACTCGGCAGCCACAAGACGTTCCGTGTCCTGCCGAACGACCGGTGATGGCGCTGGTGGTGCATGAATGGCGTCCGCCGTCACCGCGTGGCAGCGGCCACGTGCCGGGGAAGCAGCTGCCCAGCCAGCACATGATGCTCTACCATCCGAGATGGAGCCTCCCAAGAGAACCGACTGCACGGGAGGACACATGGAGATCTACGGTGTCATCGTCCCGGACCCTCACGAGTGGGTCGACGAACCGGACCCTGTCACTCAGCGGGCGATTGACGAGGCGCGCGAGGATCTCGCTGCAGGACGGTCGGTCATCTGTACCAGCTATGCCGCGTTCGACGCCCTGCTCGACGTACTGTCCGCAGACTCCTACCCACAGGCGAGCTGACCTCTCGGCGGGGTACTCACCCTTCACTACTATTGTCGTGACCGTGCCCACTTTTGAGCCGGTTGCCCGCTTTCTCGCGGAGTTCCATCGGCTCTCCCCCGCGCAGCAAGCCGCGTTCCGGCACGCTGTTGCGCTGTTTCGTGATGGGCTGACGTCGGGCTCGTTTCATCCGAAGCTGCGAGTGAATAGGGACATCTTCGAGCGGTAAAAGCGACGATGCCCCCCGATCGGGCCAGCCAATAATCTATCGCCCGAGACGGCCTTGGAGCCGCTCACGTAACTGGCCAGACCATAGAGATCGTTAATCTTCAGGGGAGATTGGCGAGTCGGCGTTGCAGGTTGGCATGACGGAACTCCCACACCGCGCCGGCCCGTCGCAGGACTCCCCGCTCGTGGGCGTCCGCGAGGAAGGCCATCAGACGGAGGGGCTGGTGGCCGCGCCAGGCCAGCCATAGACGGGCAAGACCCAAGCGCCCCCAGGCCGAGAAAAGCCCGACCATACCCACGAAGCCAAACGCGAGTCCATATATGTACTCCACGGAGCCAGACTTCACAAGCCCGGAGCCGAACTTCACCCTGACCCCAAGTCCGAGCGCGACTCCAATCATGAATATGCCCACGAGACTGAGTACGAGCACACTTACGCGATCCCGAACCAGGACAGCCCGGGGGTCGACTGCTTGTCCTGTATCCGCAGTTTCATTGATTTCGCCCACGAGTTCGAACATGACTACGAGCGCGACCAGGACGCCACATGCTGGCCCGGATATAAGAATTTCCTTGGATGAGTCTGTAAACCTGCCCACGAAAACGATCACGAACCCGAACACGAATCCGCCCGCCAGATTGATCATAAGCCCGAAAAACCGTGGCCGCCGCAAGAAGATTCGCCTCGGGGAAGGATTGTCCGACCCACTAGCTCCGAGTCCGCTCAGAGCGCCAAACACGAGCCCGAATGGGGAGCTAGACGTGAGCCCGGCCATGAGCCCAAATGCGGGTCCGCCCACGAGAGCCCAGAGAGCGCGTGGTACGGCGCGCTGGAGCTCCCACCAGGCGAGGCTGGTGGTGTGCAGGCGGTGTTCGAGGTGGCGGGCGAGGAAGACCAGATAAGGGGTGGCCTGATCGGCGGTCCACCGATTCCGATCGTCGGGGTGGGGCCGATAGGCAGCGGGATGAACCCATCGAACAGGTACTCCTCGACGGCAGTGCGAGTGGGAAATACGGTGGTGTCGCATAGGTCGGCGGGGTTGGGTAAACCGACGGCGGACTCACCGGACCGAGGGTTGTAGATGGTGCGAGCGAGGCTGGCCATCAGCGGTGTGGACAGCGCTTGGGCTGCCGGTGGTGCCGGCACGGCTGTCAGCGCAGCTATGACCGGCGTCCAGCGGGCATCCCCCAGACTGCCGGCTGTGGCAGTGAGATAGCCGGCTACCGTGTCCGGTTGCAGGGGGCGCAGCTCAATGGCCGTGGCCGCTTCCAGGTGCACCAACTGACCGGGAGTGGGGCGGATCGCGTGGCGGAACTCCGTCTTCCGGCAGCTCAGAATCAGGCCCCTACCGGCTGGCACCGTCATGTTGATCGCACGGATGGCCTCGGCTCGCCTGCTGACGTGGATCTCATCCAACCCGTCCAGAATCGGTATGATCATCCCAGCATCCAGCAACGCTCTGGCCAGGCTGGCCCCGGAAGCCATCCGCGACTTCAGCCACGGATAGTCCCGTATGATTCCTTTTTCCAGCCAACCGTCCAGGCTGTGTTTGCCGGGGTCGAACGAGGTCAGAGGTATCAGCAGTGGCACCGGCCCGCCCTCGGTCTTACGACGTTTCAACAGGTCCAGGACCAGGCCAACCAGCAGCATGGTTTTGCCTGACCCGGGTTCCCCGAGCACGACCAGTCTGCGGGTCGGGACCTGCTCCCAGGTCTGCCGTAGCTGCCCGCCCGCGCCGGTGAGCGCCTGCGGGCCGGCCGCTGCCTGGGGAAATGACTGCCAGCCGCAGCCCGCCCGCGCCAGAGTCTGTAGGTACGACCAGGATTGACTCAGCGCCCCGTCCGCCGGTATCCAGGACACCTCCAGCGGGGGCTGATTGAGACCACGCTTTGATGCCTCCACCGACCAGCTACGCCCCACTTGGTCGGCCAGCCGGTCAGCCGAGTCCACTACTGCGGTATTCCCGGCCCGCTCCCCCTTGCGGTCCGCGATGAACGCCGCAGCAGCCAGCACCAACGCAGCGATACCCAGCAGCGTTGCCCCGGGACCCTCATGCTTCTGTACTGCCACGACCGCAGCCACGACCGCCACGACCGCCACCGTCAGCCATAGCGCCGTCCCCCTACGCCCACGCATAGCCGGTAACTTTGCCATGAACCGTTACAGATCATGCAAGCGTGTCGAGCACCCAACCCAACGTGGCTCACACGGACGCGTATCCGTCGAGGGCTCCCAAGAACCGGCCAACGTCACCAGTGCCCAAACCCAGCATGCGGAAAGGGTGGAGCACCGCGCACAGGAGGTGCGGACAGTCGTCCAGATCGTAGGCTGGCCTACCAGACTCGGCAGGCCAGCCTACGACCAACACACGACGCAGTCCCTGTCGCCACCCGGCGGCAGAGACGTTTCCCGTCCGGGTTCGGTGCCAACATCTAGCGGGTTCCGGGCGGGTGACGTGTGACCTATGCGCGGTACGTCCGACGAACCTCAATCAGCCAACTACCCCGGGTGGGGTGCGCGCGTACTACGCGCATGCGTGTGGTGGGCGGAGTGGAACGCCTGGCAGATCGAACTACGGTACTGTTCTGGTCATGCGTTTGCTCGTATTGGTCCGTTTGTGATCTTGGCTGGATTGGGGCAGGAGGAGGCCGGCATGGAGAAGTCTGAGTTGCCGCCGATCCTCGCCGATGCCGAGGAGATCGACCCCACCTCCGACGACGAAGCCGCCTTCGCCGAGTGCGATGCGAACATCGCCACGGGTCACTTCGTGAGCTTCTCCTCTGACGAGGAGCTGGAGTCGTTCCTCGACGAGCTGGCCGCTCGCCCACAAGCCAGCTGATGATGACGTGCCGGGCGTACACGTTATCGTCTCCGTGTGCCTACCTTCCACATCGATGACCGCTTCCGGGCGGAATGGGCACGGCTACGCCCCGACCAGCAGGCCGCCTTCCACGTCGCACGCCGTCGGCTGCTGGCGGCACTCCTTGCCGGTGAGCGCCTAGGTCCACGCCTCGGTGTAAAGCGCTTCCACAGAATCCCGGGTGCGTTCGAGCTGCGCTGGGCCGCAGACGGCCGAGCGCTGTGGAAGTACGGAGACATCATCCCGGGGAAGCCGGGACCACACATCATCTGGTTGAGCATCGGCACGCACGATATCTACAAGCGGTAAGCGAGCTCTCCCACGGATGTCGGCCGTCGCTGCGACGAGACGGGTATGGCGGGGTTGTCCGGGATGCGGACGGTGAGATTCTTCGTGGCTCCGCATCGGCACCCACGACATCTTCGAGCGGTAACGCGGCCGGGTACGGCCGTGCCGTGCCCGCATCAGGCATTGACCGGCACGGCCCCAGCACCGATCGCGATGTCAGTGGAGTGCATCTGGGGTGAACGCGTCCGACGACAGCGGTTACGGCTCAGCCCGCGTCGGGCGAGGCCACACCGACCGGACAAGACTGCCCTGTGCCGCCAAGGCCACAGTAGCCGTTCGGGTTCTTGCTGTCCGACAGGTACTGCTGGTGGTAATCCTCGGCGAAGTAGAACGGGCCAGCCGGGGCAATCTCGGTAGTGATCGGACCGAAACCGCTCCTGGTCAGGACAGCCTGGAAAGCGTCCCGGCTGCGCTCCGCCGCGGCCCGCTGCTCGTCGGAGTGGGTGTAAATCGCCGAGCGGTACTGGGTGCCGACGTCGTTGCCCTGACGCATGCCCTGGGTCGGGTCATGCGCCTCCCAGAAGACCTTCAACAGGTCCTCGTAGCTCACCGCGGCCGGATCGAACACGACCTGAACAGCCTCGGTATGACCAGTGAGCCCGGAGCAGGTCTCCTCGTACGTCGGGTTCGGGGTGATCCCGCCCGCGTACCCGACCGCGGTGGAATACACCCCGGGCGTCTGCCAGAACTTCCGCTCCGCGCCCCAGAAGCAGCCGAGCCCGAACACCGCGATCTGGAAACCCGCGGGGAAAGGGCCCCGCAACGGGGTACCGAGGACCGCGTGTCGGTCCGGTACCGCGAAGGCCGCCTGCGAGCGGCCGGGCAGCGCCCGCTCCGCCGTTGGCAGAGCCGGCTTGTGACGAGCGAAGAGCATGTGCGAACACCTCCAGGACGTGTCCACGGTGTCAACCGCGGCCGTCCCCGATACGTTCCCGGGCGCCCCGGTCGACAACCGCCGCGGCCATGGGTGCCCGACCGGCCGCGCTGCCGGTCGGGCACCCATGCCGCCGTTGGCGGACTACCGGACCGAGCTACAGAACAAGGTCCTCCAACATGGTCGTGACCAGTGCGGCGATCGGCGATCGCTCCGAACGGGTGAGGGTGACATGCGCGAACAGCGGATGTCCCTTGAGAGTTTCAATCACGGAGGCAACTCCGTCATGCCGGCCAACCCGCAGGTTGTCACGCTGTGCAACATCATGTGTAAGTACCACGCGCGATCCCTGGCCCAGTCGCGACAGTACGGTCAGCAGCACCCCGCGCTCGAGCGACTGGGCTTCATCCACGATGACGAACGCATCGTGCAATGACCGGCCACGGATGTGCGTGAGCGGCAGCACCTCAAGCATCCCACGGTCGGCGATCTCCTCGATGACCTCCTGGGAGACCAGCGCACCGAGCGTGTCGAAGACGGCCTGCGCCCAGGGCGCCATCTTCTCGTTCTCGCTGCCCGGCAGATAGCCGAGGTCCTGACCACCAACGGCGTACAACGGACGGAACACCACAACCCGGCGGTGCAGCCGTCGTTCCATCACCGCCTCCAGGCCCGCGCACAGCGCCAACGCGGACTTCCCGGTGCCGGCCCGCCCACCGAGAGAGATGATCCCAACGTCGGGATCGAGCAGCAGGTCCAGCGCGACACGTTGTTCCGCGGAACGTCCGTGCAGGCCGAAGGCCTCCCGGTCACCCCGGACGAGGCACACCTTCTTGTCCGCTGTCACACGTCCGAGCGCCGAGGCGCTGCCGCCGGCGGCGGTGAGCACCAGACCGGTGTGGCAGGGCAGCCCGGCCGCCTCGGTTATCTCGACAGTCTCACGGGCGTAGAGCCGATCCAGGTCATCCTGGGAGACTGCGAGCTCGGCCATGCCGCTCCAGCCCGAGTCCACCGGGCTCTGCGCCCGGTACTCCTCGGCCGAGAGCCCCACCGCGGACGCCTTTACCCGCAGCGGCAGATCTTTTGTGACAAGAACTACCTCGTCGCCCTCCCGAGCAAGATTGAGCGCTACCGCAAGAATGCGCGAGTCATTGTCATCCACCCGAAACCCTGGCGGGAGCACAGCCGGGTCACTGTGGTTTAGCTCAACCCGCAGAGTTCCACCGTCATCCAACGGCAACGCCTGATCCAGCCGACCATGGCGGATTCGTAGGTCGTCAAGCAAACGAAGGGCTTCACGGGCGAACCAACCCAGTTCGGGATGGTTCCGCTTACCTTCCAGCTCCCCTACGACAACCAGCGGAAGCACAACATTGTGCTCCGCGAACCGCAGCAGCGCACCAGGATCAGACAAGAGCACGCTTGTGTCGACGACATGCGTTCGTGGCACACGCCCACCCGCTTACTCGGAGGAAGTCCGGGACCAAGCCCCACAGGGGGCCGGGTACCGGCCTCCTGGCGTTGTCGCGAATGCGGCACCGAGGGGCCTCCCGAGTGGTCCAGCCCAGTGCCGGACCACAACTTGAGCCAGCTGGATCCACCCGACGGATCGTCCTTCGGTAACGTCCGCCAGCGGAACCCAGGGTCACACGCTAGCTCCCCCGCCTCGAAAAGGCGACCATTTTCGCACAACACACTCGGCGACGGTCACCGACCATATAGTGATGCCGCGCGAAACCGCCTGTGCCCCAGACACAACAGGTTGATCGCCTAATCCGGATCGAGCGGCCTTGGACAACGATGTGGCCCGCCGTTCATATGAACGTCACCACCGGATCGGCCGGCGAGTGGCGGGCAAGACAGGGCCCCGACCAGAACGACAGCGGTCGAAGCCGCGCTCATGGCGCATAGCGGACGCCGATCCGGCCGGTAGCACCGTGCCCCGCAGGCTGACCGCGGGAATCCACCGTAATCACGAAAAACCGTCATGAAAACACCGGCAGACACAGCGTGGTAATGACCACTACGACATCCCGTCCAGAGCCATCCGAGCCCAACAGCATCCGAGTGCGCGAAAACCATAATCACGCACTCTTCAGCCGGGCACGACCATAATGGCCGCCGAGTGCGCAAAAACTCATGATCACGCACTCTTCGGCCGGACGGCGAGTGGTCGTCAGTCCTTCAGGCGGGCGACCAAGGCCTCCTGCTCGGCCCACAACTCGGCGGGAAGCCCGTCCCCGAAGGTCCGGTAGTGCTCTGGAATCAGCTCCGCTTCCCGCTTCCAGACCTCGGTGTCAAGGGTGAGCAACTCGGCGAGCTCCTCAGGCGCGACGTCGAGGCCTTCCGTGGGCAGCGCCTCGGCGGTGGGCTGGATGCCCAGCGGGCTCTCCACCCCATCGGCCTGGCCTTCGAGCCGCCCGACAACCCAGGCCAGGACCCGGCTGTTCTCGCCGTAGCCCGGCCACATGAACCGGCCCTGCGCGTTCTTGCGGAACCAGTTGACATAGTAGATCCGCGGCAGTTTCTCCGGATCGGCCTTGCGACCTATCGCCAGCCAGTGCGCGAAGTAGTCCGCCATGTTGTAGCCACAGAACGGCAGCATCGCGAACGGGTCACGCCGCAGCTTGCCGATCGCTCCGGCCTGGGCCGCGGTTGTCTCGGACGCGACGATCGAGCCGAAGAACACCCCGCGCTGCCAGGTCGGCGCCTCGGTCACCAGGGGAACCGCGGTCGCTCGACGCCCCCCGAACAGGATGGCCGAAATGGGGACGCCCTTCGGGTCCTGCCACTCCGCCGCGATCGTCGGGCACTGGCTCGCGGGCACCGTGAAGCGGGCGTTGGGGTGGGCGGCCGGCTCGGTGGCCTCCGGCGTCCAGTCACGCCCCTTCCAGTCGATGAGGTGCGCGGGCTTGTCCCTGGTCAGCCCCTCCCACCAGACGTCCCCGTCGTCAGTGCGGGCGACGTTGGTGAAGACCGTGTTCCCCCACAGGGTCTCGATGGCGTTCGGGTTGGTCTCGATACCCGTACCCGGTGCCACGCCGAAGAAGCCGGCCTCCGGGTTCACCGCGTACAGCCGGCCGTCATCCCCAAAACGCATCCAGGCGATGTCGTCACCGACAGTCTCGGCCTGCCAGCCTGGCAACGTCGGAATGATCATTGCGAGATTGGTCTTGCCGCAGGCCGACGGGAAGGCCGCCGCGATGAAGTGCACCCGGCCCGTCGGCGACGTCAACTTGAGAATAAGCATGTGCTCGGCCAGCCAGCCCTCGTCGCGGGCCATTACCGAGGCGATCCGCAACGCATAGCACTTCTTGCCCAGCAGGGCGTTCCCACCATAACCGGATCCAAACGACCAGATCTCCCGGGTCTCCGGAAAGTGCGTGATGTACTTCGTCGGGTTGCACGGCCACGGGACATCGGCCTGGCCCGGCTCGAGCGGCGCGCCCAACGAGTGCACACACGGGACAAAGAACCCGTCCGTACCCAGCTGCTCGAGAGCGGGAGCGCCCATTCGTGTCATCATCCGCATTGACGCGACAACATACGGCGAGTCGGTGATTTCAACACCAAGAGCGGAAATTCGTGAGCCCAGCGGGCCCATGCAAAAGGGCACGACATACATCGTGCGCCCGCGCATACTGCCCGCAAAAAGACCGCGCAGCTTTGCCCTCATCTCATCCGGGTCGATCCAGTTGTTGGTCGGTCCGGCATCCGCAGGATCGCGCGAGCAGATGTAGGTACGGTCCTCGACTCGGGCAACGTCGGTGGGATCGGAAGCCGCGAAAAAACTACCTGGACGCTTCTCCTCGTCCAATGGCACAAAAGTGCCCTTGTCGACCAGCAATCGCGCGATTTCCGCGTACTCCGCGTCAGAACCGTCACACCACTGGATGCGTTCCGGTCGGGCGAGTTCGGCGATCTCGCGTACCCAGGCAATCAGCCCGGCATGCCTGGTCGGGGCAGCGTCCAGCCCCGGAATCTGCGCCGCGGTCGTCACAGCTCCCACCTCCGCTTGAGTTGAGCCCACCACAGCCTCGCCGTGTCGCCATACGTCCCTGCCATGGCAGGCCCACTCGTGCCCGGGATCGCGGAACGCATGCGTAGTGAACCCGCAACAACGTGCCGACACCCCACTGTGCACTACATAGCGAGTCCACCACGGCTTGGGCGATTCGAGGCCGGGTACAGGATCTTTTGACTCTACCGTGGGAGCTTCTGACAGTCGCGCGGTCGAAGCGCCTCGCAGCGGGGCAGATCTGTCACGCTGCGAAACCGGATGCGGACGGCAACATTCACGGCGGGTAGTGCGGCGGGTAGTAAGGAGAGCTGACGCAAGATACGGTCACCACGTGACCACAACGGTACCCGGACATGACTTCGGCAAGCATCCCCATGACCTGGTACGACCACGGATGCGCGGCTGGCTGCACGCTGGCGCGTTCCCGGTCAGCGTGGCACTCGGTGTAATCGCGGTGGCCTTGGCCGGCACGTTCCGCGCGCGCCTGGCCGTCGGTATTTATGCGCTGAGCATCGCCCTTCTGTTCGGCACCAGCGCGCTTTACCATCGAAAAATGTGGGCAACGTCACGCGCCCGCTCACTGATGAAGCGGCTCGATCATTCAATGATCTTTGTTTTCATCGCCGGGACGTATACACCGCTGACCTTGCTGTCGCTGCCACCGAAGACCGCGCGGACCATACTCACGATCGTCTGGGGCGGCGCTGCGGTCGGGATCGGGCTGCGGATGCTCTGGCTGCACTCACCCCGTTTCCTGATGGTCCCGCTGTACATCGCCCTGGGCTGGGTGGCGGTCTTCGTCATACCTCAGCTGCTGCGCACCGCGGGCGTGACAACGCTGGTCCTGATCATTGTCGGCGGCGTCCTCTACAGCATCGGGGCGTTCGTCTACGCGGCCCAACGCCCGAACCCGGCCCCGGGAACGTTCGGGTACCACGAAGTTTTCCACGCCTTCACAATCGTCGCGGCGGCGTGCCACTACATTGCCGTCATCTTCGCCATTTATGCGACATGACCTGATGCCGGTGACCGGCGCACGGCCGGCACCGGTCACCAGAAGGCCAAACTCCATAACCGGGGAGAACACCCACACGCCAACGGACGACGCTCCCCTCGGCGACCGCTAAGTGGTC
>NZ_CAKJTM010000020.1:44212-53078 GCF_917627345.1 Protofrankia sp. CiP3
ATGAACTCCCGGCGCCGACCACTAGGAGCGACCGGCGCAGGGCGCCAGCCGGATTCTCACAGTTCAGGACCCTCGGCGCGAACCTGTTCGACCTTCTCCATGGCCTCCCGCAGACGGGTGAGCCATGGCTGGGCGTTGTCACCGACGAGACGGACGCACCACGCGAGCGCGTCGCTACGGCTGCGCGCAACCCCCGAGTCGACCAACGTGTCAAGAACATGGCGTTCCGGTTGCCGAAGCCGGGTCATTACCGGAACGGACAGTGTCGTGAACAACTCGGTTGTGCCACCCACTGTCACCCCCCACGCAACCTTGCGCAGATAACGCTGCTCCGCCTCCCGCGCGATCGCGATCCGGGCGTCCCGGGTCGCCTCGCGGAACCGCCGGATCCGGCCCGACTCCGCGGCGGCCACCGCGGCCTGGTCGTCAGACTCGACGTCGGGAGCGGGCACCGTGCCCACAACAATGATCTCATCCCGATCCACGGTCACCGCGACCGGGCGGTTGAACCACTCGTCGGGCAGTCGCCCGGTGAACCATGCCTGTGCGTCGTCCGCGGGTGGCGCCTGCTCACGCTCGCCCCAGCGACCGTGGCCGCGCCCGCGCGATCCCGCCATGCCGTGCCTCCTCGCCGTCTGTTCTCGATGTTGGCTCCCGTGCATCGTGCACCTCCTGGTTGATTACATACTTACAAGTGATACACGAGCAACTGGAATCAGGCATCAGACATTCCTCGAAGACACTGGAAGGACCTTGACCCCCAGCTGGTCACGCACTGCCTCGGCCGTGGTCGCGGGCCGCTCACACACGAAGCCTCGGCACACGTGGACCCCGGCGGCCCGACCGTGCGCCAACGGCCCGGAGGTCACCACGACCGCGCCCGGCGCGGTGGTGAGCCGGGCGAGTCCTTCCAGGTCCGGCCGGTCGACAACCGCCACCTCAGCCGGTCCGGCGAGAAACGCCGCACCAACCGCACCCGCCCAACCGGCGAAGGACGCGTTCCTGCCGAACATCGGCACCAGGGCCGCAAGCGCCCGCTCGGCCGCTTCACGATGGTCGCGGGAAGCCGTCAGCGCCGCGTAGGTCAGCAGTGCGCCCGCGATCGCCGCCTGGCCGGACGGTGCCGGCGAGTCCGCGGAGTCCCGCGGCCGGCGCAACAGCCGCTCGGCGTCGTCCGCGGTGTCGTGGAATCCACCGTCAGCCGCGACAAAGTGCGCGCATGCGACACCAAGCAGGTCACCGGCCGCCGCCAACCACCGGTCATCACCGGTAACCTGGTGCAGAACGAGCAGGCCCTCGGCAACGTCCCCGTAGTCCTCCAGCACCCCGGCGTTGGTTCCGACCCGGCCGTGCCGACTTGTCCGGCGCAACCGGCCCGCCACCCAGTGGACGTCGAGAAGCAGCGTTGCCGCCTCAACGGCCGCGGTCACCCAGCCCGGCTCCGCCAGCAGCACGCCGGCCTCGGCCAGCGCGGCGATCGCGAGGCCGTTCCACGCCGCGACGACCTTGTCATCCCGAGCGGGCTGGGGCCGGCGTGCCCGCGCCGCCGCGAGCCGGGCCCGAACCCGGGTGAACCTGGCGGGATCGTCCGCGTCCGTGGCGAGTGCCAGCACGGATGCGCCGTGCTCGAATGTTCCCGCGGCGGTGACGCCGAAGACACCCGCGGCCCAGGCCCCGTCGTCCTGGCCGAGGACGTCGACAAGCTCGGCCGGCGTCCAGACGTAGGTGGCCCCCTCAGCGGCATGCCCGCCAGCACCAGGCGCGGTGGCCACGGTCGTGTCCGCGTCCAGCGCAGAGGCGAACCCGCCTTCGGGGGTCCGCAGCTCGCCCAGCAGGAAGGCCGCGGTCTCACGGGTGACCCGCTCGGCCAGCGCGGATCCGGTCGCCCGCCACAGGTGCAGGTAAACCCGCAGCAGCTGGGCGTTGTCGTAGAGCATCTTCTCGAAGTGGGGGACGGTCCAGGTGGCATCCACGCTGTAACGGGCGAACCCGCCAGCAAGCTGATCGTAAATCCCGCCGCGAGCCATTCTCTCGCAGGTGGCCGTGATCATACGCAGGCTCGCGGCATCCCCGGTACCGGCCCAGTGCCGTAGCAACATCTCCAGCAGCGCGGACGGCGGGAACTTCGGTGCCGTTCCGAAACCACCGTTCACCGGGTCGAAGGTCCGCCCTGCCTGCTCGACCGCGGCATCGAGCAGCCGCGCGGTGAACGGAGCCGGCGGCCCGACCGCGGCATCGGCTGCCGCGGCGACCTGACGCGCGATGCCCGCGCCGGAGGCGGTCACCTCGTCCCGGCGCGTCCGCCATGCGCTCGTCACCGCCTCGAGCAGCTGCCGGAACGACCCCATCCCCGCCCGCGGCGCCGGCGGGAAGTAGGTACCAGCGTAGAACGGCTCACCCGCCGGTGTGAGGAAGACCGTCATCGGCCAGCCACCGTGGCCGGTGAGGGCGACGGTGACGTCCATGTAGACAGCGTCGACGTCAGGCCGTTCCTCGCGGTCGACTTTGATGTTGACGAAGTGTTCGTTCATGAATGCCGCGGTTGTCGCGTCCTCGAACGACTCGTGGGCCATCACGTGGCACCAATGGCACGACGCATAGCCCACGGACAACAGTACCGGGACGTCACGACCGGTGGCCTCGGTGAATGCGTCGGCGCCCCATGGCCACCAGTCGACCGGGTTGTCGGCGTGCTGGAGCAGGTAGGGTGAGGTCTGATCAACAAGGCGGTTCGGCATGTGCCCAGCATTCCCGTTGCCGGGGAAGCGTGGCCGCCTCCCGAACATTGAACTCCATGTGGTGTATGCCCACCGGATTCTGTTGCGCGACGTCCGCGGCCTGCCCTTCCGGTCGCCCTGCTGGCCGTGGGCCCGTGCGGAACCGTCGCAAACGTCACAGCGGGACAGGGATCCCGGTCCGCCACCATGGCTGCCCTCGTTCCCATGGCCGGTTCCGCGCACCGGATGGGACCTGCTACGCCAGGCGTGGCATACCGCGCCACTGGCAATGATCTACATCATTGTCCTGGCGGCCACCTCAGCGGCCCTCGCGGTCGCCCACACCCTCGATTTCGAGCTCTATCACCGCCTCCTGGTCGCTCACTCCACCAACCTGACCGGGCTGCGGACCCGCCCGCTCTACGTCCTGCTGGCCAGCGCCTGCTGGCTTGACGGCTTCAGCTTCTTCCCGTCAGCCGCCGCGGTGGCCGCGGTTGTCGCGCCGCTGGAACGGATGATCGGCTCACGGCCGGCACTCGGAGTATTCGCGACCGGCCACATCGGAGCGAGCCTGCTCGTCGCCGGTGGCCTCGCGGCCGGCCGGGCCATGCGGCTCGTCGACGACTCGGTCACCGATGCCGTCGACGTCGGCGCGAGCTACGGTCTGATCGCCTGCGGTGCGGTGCTCGCCGCCGCCCTGCCGTCGGGCCGGCGCTGGCCGCTGGCTGGTGCTCTGACCGCCGGGCTCGCTCTCGACATGGCGCGCGAGCCCGACTTCACCGCCGCCGGTCATCTTCTCTCGGCCGCGCTCGGCCTGCTCTGCTCCCAGTACCTCCGGCGGCGGCGTCCCCTGCGCCGGCCAGCTGCCCCGAACGGAATCGTCCCGGCCCAGGGCCGGCCGGCCGCCGCTCCGCCCGCCGCACGATGGCGTCAAGTCGCGCCACCCACCGAGGGCATAGGATGAAGCTTCACCTGCTGAATAATGGATAAGGTAGACAGATGGACGCCCCGGATTTTCGTGAGATCGACAAGAAGTGGCAAGATATATGGCACCGTGAGCGCACCTGGCAGGTGTCCAACAACCTCACGGAGTCCAGCGGGGCCGCCTACGTACTTGAGATGCTTCCCTATACGAGTGGCGAGCCGCATATTGGGCACCTCAAGAACTACGCCGTGGGTGACGCAGTCGCGCACTTCATGCGCCGCAATGGCCGGCGCGTGCTTCATCCCATGGGATACGACGCCTTCGGGCTGCCGGCCGAGAACCATGCGATTCGCACGGGAAAGCATCCCAAAGAATCCACCGACGAGTCAATAGCGTCATTTGCGCGGCAGTTCCGGGAATGGGGAATCTCCATCGACTGGTCGCGCGAGCTCGCCACCCACCAGCCCTCGTACTACCGGTGGACGCAGTGGATATTTCTGCGGCTGTTCGAGAAGGGCCTCGCGTACCGCAAGAACGCCGCCGTCAAGTGGTGCCCCAAGGACGCCACCGTCCTTGCCAACGAACAGGTCGTCGGCGGGCGCTGTGAGCGATGCGGCACCGAGGTCGAAGCACGCCAGCTCGAGCAGTGGTTCTTCAGGATCACTGATTACGCGGACCGGCTGCTCGCCGGACTGCACGAGATCGAGTGGCCGGAACACGTGAAGACAATGCAGCGGAACTGGATCGGCCGGTCCGAGGGCGCCGAGGTGATATTTCCCTGCGTGGAGACAGGCGAACAGTACCATGTCTTCACGACTCGCCCGGACACCCTGTTCGGTGCCACTTTCTTCGTGCTGGCACCGGAACATCCAGATGTCCTTCGGCTCGCCGCCGGCACCCCGCAGGAAGAATCCGTCCGCGAATACGTCAACCAGGCGCTGCGAAGCACAAACGACACACGGGGGGCAGCCGACAAGCCGAAGACCGGCGTTTTCCTCGGCCGCCATGTGATCAATCCGGCGAACAACGAACATATCCCCGTCTACGTCGCCGACTACGTTCTCATGGAGTACGGGACCGGCGCTGTCATGGCCGTGCCGGCCCACGACGAACGCGACTACGCGTTCGCGCGCGAGTTCGGGCTCCCCATCACCCCGGTGATAGCCCCCGACGACCCGGACGGCCCCGCCGCCGGGCAGCTTCCTTACACCGGAGCGGGCACGCTCCGCTCCTCAGGCGAGTTCGACGGCCTGACCAGCGCCGCGGCGGGCGCGGCCATAACCTCGTGGCTCGCGGCCGAAGGTGCCGGATGCCAAACGGTGAGCTACAAGCTTCGTGACTGGCTCGTATCACGGCAGCGATACTGGGGCTGCCCGATACCAATCATCCACTGCCAGTCATGCGGGCTGGTCCCGGTGCCCGACGAGCAGCTACCGGTCCGCCTGCCCGATGTCGAGGACTACGCGCCCAAGGGGCGTTCCCCGCTTGCCTCCGCAGACGACTGGGTCAACGTGACCTGCCCGGCCTGCGGTGGATACGCCCGCCGCGAGACCGACACGATGGACACTTTTGTCGACTCGTCCTGGTATTTTCTCCGTTACTGTGACCCAACCAATACCGAGCAGGCCTGGGACTTCAACGCGCTCGCCGAGTGGATGCCGGTCGACCAGTACATCGGCGGTATCGAACACGCGATCCTGCACCTGCTGTACGCGCGCTTCCTCACCAAGGTCCTGTACGACCTCGGCAAAGTCCCCGTTGCGGAGCCGTTTGCGAAGCTCTTTACCCAGGGAATGATCACAAAAGACGGCGCCAAGATGTCCAAATCCCGCGGAAACGTCGTCTCACCCGTGCGGATCGTGAAGCATTACGGTGCGGATACCGCTCGATGCTACGTGCTCTTCATGGGGCCACCCGATACAGGCGCCGACTGGTCCGACGAGGGAATCGAGGGCGTCTACCGCTTCCTACGCCGGCTGCTGCGCCTCGGCCGGGAGCTGGCGGAGACAGACCAGGCGCCGGCCGCGGGCGACGCCCACCAGATCGACACCGGGCTGAACCGGAAGGTCGCGGAGACAATCGTCCGCGTAACCGAGAGCATGACCCAGAAATTCGCCTTCAACATTTCCATAGCGGCCATCATGGAGCTGTCGAACTCAGTGAGCCGGGCACAACGGGACGGAGCGAGTCCGGCGGCTCTCCGGCACGCGGTCGCCACGGGGGCGTCACTCCTTTTTCCCTTTGCCCCGCACATCTCCTCCGAGGTCTACGAGCTGCTCACTGGACGGCGTGTGTGGGAGGATTCCTGGCCGCTTGCGGATATGACCCTGCTGGCCTCTGCGACAAAGCTGATCGTATGCCAGGTCAACGGCAAGGTGCGAGATCGCGTTGAAGTGCCGGCCGGCGCGGATGACGCGGTAGTCGAATCCGCCGCGAGGGCCTCCCAGGCCATGCTGCACGCCCTTTCCGGCAGCACGCTTCTCAAAACAGTCGTCGTCAGGGACAAACTCATCAATTTTGTCGTTCGCTGAGCGGGCCACCTGATCTCCGGCCCGGTCGGCCGGCAGCAGCCAGCCAGCCACGCTGGAGCTGTCCTGTCGCGCGGGGGCCGGGCGTGCGGCCGCACGGCGAGGCAGTGTGCGGCCTCATGGCGGCAGGCGGCGATAGCGTTCGCGCCTGGCCGCCAGTCTCGTTGCCGGGTGCTGTCCCCCGACGGTCCGCAGGAGCTCAACGGCGCCATCGGCAATATCGGTCATCCGGCCGCGAACGTCGCCGGAGGTCCGGGTTCCCAGGTCGGCACCGCCAGGGACATCCGGACCGGGAAGAAGCAGGTCGACGATGCCGAGCCGGCGCAGGTCATCAGCGGTGATGAACATTTCGCGGGCCAGGTCGGCGGCGCGGTCAACGGTACGGTGCATAATCACGGACGCGCCCTCCGGCGGCAACGGAGCCAGCCAGGCGTCCTCGGCCGCGACCGCGACGTCCGTCGGCAGCAGCGCCAGCGCGGCACCGCCCGTCCCCTGGCCGAGTAGCACACTCACCGTCGGCACGGGTGCGCTCATCAGCGCCGCGAGGCAATACGCGATTGCCGTGGCGAGCCCATCACGTTCTGCCTCCGGCGAAAGCTCCGCCCCGGGCGTGTCGATGACGGTGACCACGGGCAGACGTAGATCCGCGGCGCGTTGCACCGCCTGTCGTGCCGCATGTAGATCACGCACCCCGATGGGCCGATGGCGCTGGGCCGTCCGGTCCTGGCCGATGACGACGCAGGGGGCCCCGCGCAGCAGGGCGAGCGCCGTGACAATCGGTGTGCCGGGCGCCTCAGGTCCGTGGCCCAGCTCGGACGCGCCAAGAGAGGTGAGGTCGCTTGTCGAGGCCGCCAGGAACTCGCGCAGCCCGGGGCGATCGGGCGCCCGGGTCGCGAGCACCGACGCCCACGGATCCCTCGCGGCGGCCGCGGCGACGCGGGCCGGCGGTTTCCCTACGCCGCCGCGCACCGTCGCGAGACCACGGTCGGCCGTCACAACGGCCAGCACCCGCCGCACAGCTTCCCGCAGATCAGCAGGAGCGACGAGAGCGTCGAGCGCACCCGCCCGGCGCAGTTCCCGCGGGCTCTGCGTCCCGGCCGCGAACGTCGTGCCAGTGAGCGCCTCAACCACCCGGGGGCCAAGGAAACCGACCAACGCGCCGGGCTCGGCAAAGGTGACATGCCCGAGCGACGCCCAGGACGCGAGCACTCCTCCTGTGGTGGGGTGGCGCAGGTAGACCAGGTACGGCAGGCTGGCCGCCCGGTGCTCGGCGATAGCACCGCTGATCGTCAGCATCCGCAGAAAGGCGGGTGTGCCCTCCTGCATCCGGGTGCCGCCGCTCGCGGGCAGCGCAAGCAGTATCCGTTCCTCGGCGGTGGCCCGTTCGATCGCGGCGGTGGCCCGCTCTGCCGCGACAACGCCCACGCTGCCGCCGAGAAAGCCGTACTCGCTGGCCACGATGGCGACCCGGTGGCCAGCCACCCGGCCCGCGCCGGTGCGGATCGACTCGTCCGCGCCGCTTCGTTCCGCGGCCCGCGACAGGTCCCGCCGGTAGGCGGCGCTGCTGGCAGGCCGCGCTGAGGCGGTGTCCCAACAGCTCCAGCTGCCCGCATCCAGTAACAGGTCGAGCAGTTCCGCAAGATTTGGGTGCTTCACTGTGCGCGCTGTCCCCTATCAGGTGTCAGCCCTACCGGACTGCGCGCCCCAGCCAGCGACGCCACCCACACCTCCGGTGACTCCCTCCGCAGCCTCGCGATCCACCCAGCCGGACGCCGCTCCCTGATCCACGCCCCTATTGCCGGGCGCGCTCAGTCGGGCTCGGCCGAGTTCTGAGCTGGAATGTCGCTGCCGGAGCCATGGACGCCGGAAGGCCCGTCCTGATGCGTCCCACGCTCACCGAAGCGTCCGTCGGCGACGTTGCCGCGCAGCCGTACAAGGCTACGCGACATCATCACGAAGAGACCGACAGCCGCCAAGCCCAACAGCAGGACCACGAGGAAGCCGCCCGCGCCAGCGCTGACCCCGAGGGCAAGGGCCCGTCCCGCTTCTGTCACCCCTCGACCCTACGCCGGCCAGCCGGAAAACGTGGTCAGGTGCCGGCTCGGCCTGGTATCGCCGGGCTCCGGCCGGATGCCTGGCACGATCGAGGAGACGCCCGGTGCCTGGCGGTCAGAGGTCGAACTCATTGGGGTCCAGTCCCACCGCGTAGCAGGCCTCCCGGACAACCTGTTGCTCGGACTTGTCGAAGTGACCGTCAGCGCCTCCGATGACGATGCCTATCTGGATCACCGCTCGTGCCTCGGCCGGCTTCTTCTTGGTCTTACCGATGTCCTGGATCACGCTGACCTTGCCGAAGTCGAAGTCGGTCTGCAGCCTGACGCAGTAGTCGTTGAACTTCTGCTGCAGCTGCTCCGCCGGGAAGTTCTGCAGTACCTCGTTCGACCCGATGAGCGCGGCGACCTTACGGCGCTCGTCCGGGTCGATACTGCCGTCGGCTGCGGCGACCAGCGCGCACATGGCCATGCTCGCATCCCTGAAGGCACCGCTTTTGAGATCGTTCTTCTTGGCGTTCAGCTGCTGCTGCATGGACGTGGTAGTGGTGCGCAGACGATCCCAGATCGCCATGACATGATCCTCTCATCTTTGAGCGACCGGCAATAGGGGACGCGGCGTCGCGGGCTGGGGCACGCACCTCG
>NZ_CAKJTM010000020.1:53522-56145 GCF_917627345.1 Protofrankia sp. CiP3
GCCCCTATTGCCGGGCACTCTTTGCCATATGAGCCGTGCGTTCGTATGTGCGGAGCTGGATGCCGCAATGAGAGAACATCCTGTCACCAGCAACGACCGATGGCCCGCGGCCGTGCCCCGGTCTCGGGCCGTCTCGGCTCGGGCCGGTCACAACGGCGGCCCAAGCGTTGACCGGCACCGCCGCCCGATGCGGTCGGCCCGGTCAGGCTGGTCAGCGGATCCCGTTGAACAGGTCGCTCTCGGGCAACGTGCCCACTTCGATCAACGATCGGGCGAGCTGGTAATCCTCGGTCGGCCATGCCTCGCGCTGGATCTCGAGCGGGATACGGAACCACGGCCCGTTCGGGTCCACCTGGGTCGCGTGGGCCAGCAGCGCGCGGTCACGGGTCTCGAAGAAGTCTCCGCACGGCACCCTGGTGGTGATCCGACCGGAGTCACCCGCACGGTCTACCCACTTCAGCAGGCTGTCGGCATAAGGCGATTCGCGCCCACTGGCGACCATGGCGTCGTGCAGGGCAAGCAGGCGCGCCTTGTGGAACGTTTGGTGATAGTAAAGTTTGAAGGGCTGCCAAGGCGACAGACCGGCGCCATCGCCGACCTCCGGATAACGCCGCGAGTCGCCCGCGGCTTCGAACGCCTCAATCGTGATCTTGTGGTTCATGATGTGATCGGGATGAGGATAACCGCCGTTCTCATCATAGGTGACCACAACCTGCGGCCGGAACTCCCGTATCAGTTTGATCAGCGGCCTGGCCGCGTCAGCCAGCGGCACGAGCGCGAAGCATCCTTCCGGCAGCGGCGGCGGTGGGTCGCCCGTTGGCAGACCGGAGTCGTGGAAGCCCAGCCAGACCTGTTGGACTCCAAGAATACGGCGCGCGTGCTCCATCTCGGCCCGCCGCAGCTCTGGCAGGCGCGCGTGGACCTCCGGTCGATCAAGATCGGGATTCAGCACGGTGCCCGCCTCACCACCCGTGCAGGTCACCACGAGTACCTCGACGCCCTCATGAACGTAACGGGCCATGCTCGCCGCGCCCTTGCTGGACTCGTCGTCGGGGTGGGCGTGCACCGCCATGAGTCGCAGGCCATCCCCGCTGGTCGCCTCAGACATGCCACCATTGTCCCCGATGCCTCCAGCGACCTCGCCGACCGAGCCACCGCGGCCCTCCCAGCCGGGAGGGCCGCGCGCGCCTCGCTTCCCGCTGCGCTGGCTCGATATCCCGTGGCTTGGTGGAATGAGAGTGGCTCCCTGGTTTCTGCTGGCGGCGCTCCTCGTCGTCATGCTCGCGGCGGTCGGTGCCGGGTGGGTCCAGGGCCGGCCGGATCGGCTCGACTACGCCACCCGCGCCTTCCGGATCAGTGGGACACAGGCGCAGCTGACGTTCGATGTGGAAAAGTCACCCAACGCCGTGGCACAATGCACTGTCCGCGCACGCTCCCGGGATAACCAGATCGTCGGCCGGCGCACCGACATCGTCGTCGGTCCGGCTACAAACGGTCAACGGGTCACGACCGTAAAGGTCACACTGACCACATCCCAGGAGGCGAACGTGGTCGAGGTCGAGGACTGTCAGATCACCCGCGCCGGCTGACAACCGCACGGGAATGCTGACGCGCAATCAGGGCACAGCCGTGCCCTGATTCGTCGCGTACGGCGAGCAATGACGCTTGCCCACGCGGAGTTTCCCAGCTGGGATCGTCAACTGTTAGGCTGGGCGTTTGCCCCCGCCCGTACTTCCAACCCTGACCCAACCATCCTCAGTTCCGACAAGCTCCATCTTCCTATCAATCTTTACCATCAAATAGACAATTCCGACCCAACGATGGACCGAACGAGATACAGCCGAACTCGTCATGATCCGGTCATATGCGTGCGGCCCATCGAGATACCGGCGACCGGCAGAGCAGAGATCATGGTTCTGGCTCGCGCGGCCGGCGGCCCCAGGCAACGTAAGGAGCGTGACGCGTGTCGCAGCAGACGTGGCTGACCCAGGAGGCGTACGACCGGCTCCGCGGGGAGCTCGACCACCTCACCGGGACCGGTCGTGTCGAGATCGCCAACAAGATCGAAGCTGCTCGCGAGGAGGGCGACCTCAAGGAGAACGGCGGCTACCACGCGGCCAAGGAAGAACAGGGCAAGATGGAGTCGCGCATCCGGCAGCTCACCGATCTGCTGCGTGACGCGCGAGTCGGTGAAGCTCCGCAGTTCAACGGCGCGGCAGGTCCGGGCACTGTGGTCGAGGTCCGCTTCCCCGGGGACGACGACACCGAGAAGTTCCTGATCGGATCCCGCGAGGATCACAGCACATCACTTGAGGTGTACTCGGCGCAGTCACCGCTCGGTGGAGCGGTTGCCGGCCACAAGGCAGGTGACACCGTGACCTACACCTTGCCCAACGGCCGCCCGGCCCGGGTCGCGATCGTCTCGGTGGCGCCTTACCACCGCTGATCTCCACGTATCTCCGCTGGTCCGCTCCGGGCTTCCGGCCGTGCGACCGTGTCCTTGACGGCCTGGGTGTCTCTGCCATCTTGTCTCGCCCGCCGCCCAACGCCATGATCGCACGGCCCGGGACGCAGCCAGCCCCGCCCGCCATCCGGACCAGCACACCGCCGGCTTCCCCGGACC
>NZ_CAKJTM010000020.1:56403-88959 GCF_917627345.1 Protofrankia sp. CiP3
TCCATGCGACTTCCCTGCGGATGAGCGCGCGGGGACGTACCGTCAACTAGTGCTCGATCTGTCCGGGCCTCCGGCCCCGCAGTCCCCTGAACCGACAACGCTCGGCGTCCTGCGCGGCTCAGGACATCAGCACCGGTCCGTACGCACCGAACTGCGCAACAACACCCTCGCCCGGATGGCGGATGGCGAGAACCGCTTCCCCGGCATCGTCGGCTTCGAGGACACCGTGCTCCCCCAGGTCGAACGCGCTCTGCTCGCCGGGCACGACATCGTCTTCCTCGGGGAACGTGGGCAGGGCAAGACCCGCCTGATCCGAACCCTGGTGGGGCTGCTGGACGAGTGGACACCAGTGATCGCTGGTTGCGAAATCAACGATCATCCCTATGCTCCGGCGTGCATCCGGTGCCGGCTGCTGATCGCTGAACTCGGCGACGACGCCCCGGTCACCTGGCGGCACCGCTCCCAACGGTTCGGCGAGAAACTGGCCACACCGGACACCAGCGTCGGTGACCTGATCGGCGACGTCGACCCGGTCAAGGTCGCGCAGGGCCGCACCCTGGGGGATCCGGAGACCGTCCACTACGGCCTGATACCACGCACCAACCGCGGCATCTTCAGCGTGAACGAGCTTCCCGATCTAGCCGAACGCATCCAGGTCTCGCTCCTGAACGTGCTGGAGGAACGCGACATCCAGGTCCGGGGGTACCTCCTGCGGCTCCCGCTCGACCTGTTTCTCGTCGCCTCGGCGAATCCCGAGGACTACACCAACCGGGGCCGGATCATCACCCCGCTCAAGGACCGGTTCGGCGCCGAGGTCCGCACCCACTACCCGCTTCGCCTGGGCGACGAGCTGGCCCTGATCCGGCAGGAGGCCGTGTTGTCCTGGCGGGAGTCACCGCTGGGCCTTCCCACTGTGCCTGAACACCTGCTCGAGGTGGTCGCGCGCTTCACCCGGCTGGTACGCGACGCGCCACAGGTCGATCGCCGCTCCGGCGTATCGGCCCGGCTGTCGGTGGCCGCCGTCGAGACCGTGGCCGCCTCGGCGGTGCGCCGGGCCGCGCTGGCCGGCGAGAGCGTCCCGACCGCGAGGGTCGTCGACCTCTCGGCAATCGTGCCGGCGGTCCGCGGCAAGATCGAATTCGACCAGCTGGAGGAGGGGCGGGAGGATGAGATCCTTGCGCACCTGCTGCGGCGGGCGCTCGCCGAGACCTTTCGCGCCCGGCTCGCCGGAACCGACCTCAGCGGCCTGCAACGGCGTTTCGAAGTGGACGGCCCGGTCGAGACCGGCGATCTCGTCCCGGCGGCGGAGCTGCTGCGGCGAGTGGGCCCGGTGCCGGGGTTCGCCGCGATCCTCGGCAGGCTCGGCATCGACGGCGCGGAATCGCCGGGGCTCGCCGCGGCTGGGCTGGAACTCGCCATGGAAGGGCTGCACCTCAACCGGCGGCTCGCCAAGGAGGAGCTGCCGGGCCGGACGGTGTACGGCGGATGAGCGCCGGGACCGGACCGGCGGGATTCCGGTACGGCCCGTGGGGTGGCGGTCCCGATCCCCTTGCCTACCCGTTCGACGTGGCGGGGGCGCTGGACGAGATGTCCGAGCACATCCTCAACGGCAGAACCCCGCGGGAGGCTCTGGACGCGCTGCTGCGCCGCGGCACACACAACCACCGTGGCCTGGAAGATCTGCGCCGCCAGGTGGAACAGCGCCGCCGCGAGACCCGCGCGCGCGGCCGCCTGGACGGCACCCTGAAACAGATCCGCGAATACCTTGACACGGCCGTCGGGCAGGAGCGGGCCGCGCTGTTCCCCGACCCCTCCGACGACGCCCGCCTGCGCGAGGCTGAGCTCGACGCGCTGCCAGGCGATCCGGCCCGAGCCGTGAACGCGCTGGCGGATTACGAGTGGCGGTCGCCCATCGCCCGCAAGACGTTCGCGAAGATCTCTGACCTGCTCCGCCGCGAGGTGCTCGACACCCAGTTCCGCGGCATGAAACAGGCGCTGGAAAACGCCACCCCCGCGAGCATGGCTCGCGTGGCGGAGATGCTGAACGCGCTCAACAGCATGCTGGAGGCCGATGCCCGCGGCGAGCACACCGATGCGGTATTCGACGACTTCATGCGCTCCTTCGGTGATTTCTTCCCGGAGAACCCGCGCTCACTGGACGAGCTGGTGGACTCGTTGGCGCGGCGTGCCGCCGCCGCCGCGCGGCTGATGGCGGGCCTGTCCCCGCAGCAACGGCAGGAACTGGCCGATCTGATGGCGGCGGCCATGGCCGACATGGGCCTGGCGACCGAGCTGTCCCGACTGCGCGATGCGCTCCAGGCCGCCCGCCCCGACCTCAGCTGGGGCCAGTCCACCCGCGGCCACCTGCGCAACCCGATGACCGGCGACACCCCGCTCGGCCTGGGGGAGGCCACCAGCGTGTTGCAGGAGCTGGCCGAGCTCGATGAACTGGCTGCCGCGCTGTCCCAGGACTACGCCGGGGCCTCACTGGAGGACATCGACCCGGACGCGGTCGCGCGAGCGCTCGGCCGCGACGCCGTCGACGATCTGCGTACCCTCAGGCAGATCGAAAAGGAGCTGGAACGCCAGGGCTTCGTGACCCGCAACGCCGGCCGGCTGGAACTGACCCCACGGGCTGTCCGGCGCATCGGGCAGACCGCGCTGGCCCGTATCTTCCGCCGGCTGGACGCTCATGGACGCGGTGACCATGATGCCGCTGACGCCGGTGCGGCCGGCGAGCTCACCGGGACGTCCCGGCCATGGCGCTTCGGCGACACCCAGCCCATCGACGTGGTCCACACGATTCGCAACGCGGTCCTGCGGGCGGGGCCGACCGGCCCGGACGGAGCGATACGCTTGGAGGTCCGCGACTTCGAGATCGCCGAGACCGAACGCCGGACCTCGGCCGTGGTGTGCTTGTTGGTCGACCTGTCCTACTCCATGGCGCTGCGCGGGACGTGGGGGGTGGCGAAGTCGACAGCGCTCGCGCTGCACACGCTGATCAGTACAAAATTTCCGCAGGACACGATCCATCTGGTCGGTTTTTCCGACTATGCCCGCCTGTTGCGCCCGGTGGAGCTCGCCGGGCTGGACTCCGAAGTGGTGCAGGGCACAAACCTCCAGCACGCACTGATGATCGCGGGCCGGCTGGTGTCGAAACATCCGGATTCCGAACCGGTCGTACTTGTGGTCACCGACGGCGAGCCGACCGCGCACCTGATGCGCAACGGCACGCCCGCCTTCTCCTGGCCGCCCGCACCGGAAACCCTTGAGCTGACACTGGCCGAAGTGGACCGGCTGACCCGGCGCAGCGCAACGATCAACGTGTTCATGCTCGACAGCGAACCGCGGCTGGTGCAGTTCGTCGACGAGGTCGCGCGGCGCAACGGCGGCCGGGTGTTTTCCCCGGATCCGGCGGCTCTGGGCCAGTACGTCGTCCGGGACTACCTACACGCACGTGGCGGACGACGTTCCCACCGGTCCCGAACCTGAGGCTTCCGACGGGATGGGCGCCAACACCGCGTTACGGTTACGGCCGGCTTTCTTCGCCCGATACATGGCAAGATCCGCGTTGTGAACGACGACCTCTGGGAGGCTGTCGGCCGACTCCGCCACGGCGATGCCGATGGTGGCGTCAACGCTGACCACCGCCACCCCGACGGACATAGGCCGACGGATCGTGTCAAGCAACCGGTCCGCGACGGCGCGAGCCTGCGTATCGTCCGCATCGCACAGCACAACGGCGAACTCGTCGCCGCCGAGGCGGTAGACCACATCCTCCTCCCCGCGCGCCCGGCCCAGCCGGGCTCCGATGATCCGCAATACGTTGTCCCCAACGTCATGGCCATAGGTGTCATTCAGCGGCTTGAACCGATCAAGATCAATAAATAGCACCGCGAACGTCGAGACCGCTCCGTCCGCGGCGATGCCGTGCAGGCGCCGGACGAAGGCGGCCCGGTTCGGCAGCCCGGTGAGAGCGTCATGGCGGCCCTGGTGGCGCAGCTGATCCTGCAAGGCCCGGCGTTCGCCGATTTCGTGACAGGTCAGTACGATGCCGGCCACCTCCGGCTGATCGCGCAGGTCGCTTGCCTCGATGTCGAACCAGCGATACCCACCGTCAACAGCCCGTAGCCGGACGTCGCGGACCGCGGCGGTACCCACCTCCCTGGCCACCCGCCAGAACTCCGCCAGAGTGATCAGGTCCTCCGGATGGGCAACGCTCAGTATCTGCCGGCCGGCATAGCACCGGGTCCGGTACCCGAGCAGTACTTCAACAGCGGAGCTGACAAAGGTGATGCGGCCGTCCTCACCGCTGGTAAGCACAAGGTCATGCGCGTTGTGGAGCAGCGCCTGCAGCCGTCCTTCTTCGCGGCGCAGTGCCGCTTCCCGCCGACCGCTGAGAACGGTGAACCCGATGACCACGGTGGCGATACAGGCAAGCAGGCTCGCGTCACCGCGCAACCGGCCGGATCGGATGTCTCCGTAGAAGCCCGAAACCGGTTGCTGGAAGACGACGTACCCCCCGTCGGCCAGGTTTCCGATCACGGCGGCGAGCGTGACCTGGCCATCGGCTCCAGCCGGGTGGATCTGCCTGGCCGCACCGCCCCGCAGGCCGGCCAGGTCGTGCTGGAAGGCCAGCTGGTGCCCGATCAGCCCGGGGTTCCAGGAGAACATGACCACTCCGGCGGAGTCCACCATGGAGAAGCCACCCAGGCTGGGCCCGAGCATGCCGCCGGCCGCCAGGCTGGCCTGGGTCGGTGAGTCCCGCAGCGACTCACCGACGACAAGAACAGCCACTGGCTGGCCTGCCCGGATCACCGGGATGGTGAAGTAGTCACGCGGGACGCCGTCGACAGTCATGACCGGTGAGTTGCCGGCCTGCCCACCGAGCGCGGTCCGCCAGGCCTCGTCCAGCGGGCCGATCGGCAGCGGCGTGGCGGACGGCTGCAGCGCGGCCAGGGTTCCCCCGCTGGGAGAAGCCAACGCCCAGACATCGTTCTTCCCGCCGAAGCCCGATGCGGCGAACGACCGCAGCAACTGGGTGTCACGTGCCTGGTCAGTCAGCGACCAGGGGACCTGCGAAGCGGGACCGATCAGGCGCTGCGGGTCGGCGATGCGCGCGGAGAAGTCGGCCATGATGGTCGTGAGGCCTATCCGCTCGGCCATGCGCCGGTGCTCGGCGCCATAACGTGCCTGCGTCTCCAGCCACAGGATGACCGTGGCCAGCATGAGCAGGACGCCGCCGCTGACCAGGGGAGTCAGCAGGCGATCAAACCCATGGCGGCCGGCCCGGCCGGTGGGCGCCGGCCGGCCGGATGCGCGGCGGAGCCGGTCAGCCGTGCCGGCCGTGAGCTGGTGCGGCACGGTCGGGCGCGGTTCTCTAGAAAGATCAATAACGGGAACCTGTGACCGGCCCACGACGCCCGGCGTGCCTGGTGGCGCGCTGAGCCGCGTGGCGGTCGCCACGACGAACCGGCCTTTGCCTGACCGCTTGGCCTCGTACATGGCCTGGTCCGCGACGCTCAGGAAATGTTCGGGGGCCTCCAGCGGCAACGTCGAGGCCGCGACGCCAATACTGACGTCGACCTGAACGACCGAGGTTCCAACCGCTATCGAAGCACGGATGGATTCGATCACCCGGTCGGCGACCGCGCCCGCTGACGCCTCGTCCGCACCCGCGAGCAGGATCCCGAACTCGTCGCCGCCGAGCCTGGCCGCCACGTCACCATCGCGCAGCATCCGGACGAGACGCTCCGCGACGATCCGCAGCACCACGTCGCCGGCATCATGACCAAGGCTGTCGTTGACCGGCTTGAAGTGGTCGAGGTCGATGAACAGGAGCGCGAATGGCGATCCGCCCGAACGAGCGGCACCGACCGCCGCCGCCAGCTCGCTGGTGAAGAGCGTCCGGTTGGGGATACCGGTGAGTGCGTCGTGTGACGCCTGGTGGCTGAGCTGATCCTGTAGGCTTTTGCGCTCCCCTGTCTCATGGCAGGTGACCAGCACACCGGCCAGCGCCGGATGGTCGGTGAGGTCACTGGTCTCCAGATCGAACCAGCGCGTGGCGCCCGATGCCATGATCAGTCGCACATCGAAAGCGGTGCCACCGCCGGGCTCGGCAAGTAACCGCTCGATCCGCTCCACGTCATCAGCGTGCGCGAAGTCGGTCAGCGGGCAACCGAGCCAGTACGCGGGGTCATAACCAAGCAGGTCCCAGACAGCCGGGCTGACAAAAGTCATCGCCCGGTTCTCGCCGGCAACCACGATGATGTCCCGGATGCCGCCGAGCACGGTGTGCGCTCGGGCTCGGCCGCGCTTGGCGGCCCGCTCCCGGCGCAGCCCGAACGCGACCAGCCCGCCCAGACAGACGGCGCAGATGACGAACAGGGGCAGATCATGGCGACGCTGCTCGGCCCGCGGATCGGCGAACAGGCGCGCGGTGGGCTGCCGGAAGATCGTCGTGTAGCCGGTCGTCCGCTGGCGGGCAGCGAAAGTAGTCACCTGCGCCGCGCCGCGGCCTGATGTCCATACCCGGACCGTGCCCGGAACCAGGCCCGCGAGCTCCGCCGGTTCAAGCAGACGCCGGCCCCGCGACGCCTGGTCCGAGGATGAGAGCGTGACGCCCATGGCATCAAGATCACTGAATCCGCCGGGAGCACCGGCGAACGCGACAAGCTGCTCATTGCGCCGCTGGGTCACCGCCTCGTCGGCGACCTGTACCAATACCGCCCACGGCGGCCCAGCACCCACCGGCACAACCGTGGCCCGCACGATCCGGTCATCCAGCACGAACACGGGCGACATGGCCGCACGGCCGGCGAGCGCGGCAGACCAGGCCACACCGAGATCAGATATCGACAGCCGATGCCCCGCGGGAAACGCGGCCCCAGGCGTGCCCGCCGGGTCGACAAGGGCGACGAGCAGGCTCGGATCGCCAGCGGGTGTCAGTTGGAACTGCCGCAGCAGCAGCGCGTTGGAATCAGGCTGGCCCGGCCTGAACGACAAACGCTCGACCGCCGTCCGCAATTGTCCCGGATCATAAATATTCGACGCATTTTGGGCGATTCGTTCAACCAGTCGAGAACGGTCGGACAATCGCTCCCGTTCGGCCTCGCGTAGGCCTGCCTTCCCTGCCACCAAGACGAGCAGCGCAAGCACCACGATCATCGCCAGGCCGGCGACCAACGGGGCGAACCATCGCGGCCGCCCACGCTCGACCGTCCTACCAGCGAAGCCGAGTTGTCCACCGAACCAGGCGGGACGGTTGTCAGATACCGGACCTGTTCGAATGACCCTTACCCCTCGTGACAGCCAGCCGGACCAGCAGTCGGTCATAACAACGCAAGCAATATGCGAACAAGAAGCAGGGATTTTATCCAACGCCTACTTACGTGTAATGATACAACGTCATGCCGTCACATACCCAGCGAGTACCCCGGTATCCGCCCGATCCGTAGCGGACAGTAACAAGGATGACAGTTGTCGAAACACGTCGATCCCCAGGCGCTGGCTGTCACATGCGACTACGCGATAGAGGTCCTGCCTGCGGATCTGGCCGCTTCACCGCGGTGGACCACATCGTCGATCTTGTCCAACAGGCGCTCCCAGACCTGGCGCGGGAGATCGTGGCCCATTCCGTCGATCTCCAGCAACTCCGCGGCCGGGACAGCGGCCGCGGTGAGACGCCCGCCGGCAACCGGAATGAGCGGGTCGTTCGTACCGTGCACGACCAGGGTCGGAATCGTCAGCTGGCCGAGCGCGGCCGTCCGGTCCTCGGCGACCAGGATGGCGATCAGCTGTCGCACCGGCCCCTGCGGGTCATACCCGCGGTCCCATGCCAGCCCGGCCCGCTCCCGCACCCACGCGCGGTCGTAGGGGAACTCACCGGAGCCGATGACGCTGTACGCCTCCTCGGCTCCGTCCATGAACGCCTCGCGGTTCGCGGCAGCCGGGCGCAGCAAAGCGGCGGCCGCGGCCGGAGTCGGCCAGCTTTCCGCGTGGTTGCCCGTGGTCGAGGAGGCCGACGTCAGGCTGCGCACGCGGCCGGGAAAGTGCAGCGCAAGCGTCTGGGCGATCATGCCACCCATGGAAATCCCGAAAATGTGCGCGGACTCCCAGCCAAGAGCGTCCATCAAACCGGCGGCATCAGCCGCCATGTCCAGGAGCCGATAGGGAACGACGCCGGTGTCCCCGGACAGTGCGGCCATAAGATCAGGTTGCCCCAGATGACCGAAATGACTGGAAAGGCCGACGTCCCGATTGTCGTAGACAACGACCTGGAAGCCCCGGCGCACCATCGCGCGGAGAAGATCAGGATGCCAACCGACAAGCTGCTGGCCCAGCCCGCTGACGATGAGAAGCGGCAGGCCGCTGGGGTCACCGTGCAGCTCGTACGCGATTTCGATGCCATTGGCCTGAACCGTGCCCATAGACGGAAGGTAGCGAGCGGTCGCCGCTGACGCTCGCAATCCATCGAACTTCCACCAAAGGTCACCCATACGCACGCAATCGAGCACCCAGCCAGGACCCGGACAGTCGGGACCCGGACAGCCGCCGATGAACGCCTCCTCGCCGATGGCGGACGTGACCATGACATCATCAGCGGGCCTTCGGCTACCTTAAGTCAATCAGCTGATGCTCAACGTGATATTCGGGGGGACGAATACCGATGCTCTTCCCGACGATCGAGTTTGCCGCGTTCTTCACCGCGGTCATGGCGGGCTCCTGGCTACTGATGCCCCACCCGCGCCGGTGGAAGCTCTTCATCCTGGGCGCGTCATACTTCTTCTACGCATATGCCGACAAACGGTTCGTCGCGCTCCTGATCGCCTCAACCGCCGTCAACCAGACAGCCGCACTCACCCTGGCCCGCTGGCCGGACCGGCGCATCCTCACCGCGACGATCGCATGCGACCTGAGCCTGCTCGGCTGGTTCAAGTACTACGGCTTCTTCGCTCTCTCGGTCGACCGGATGCTCAACCGTATCGGCCTGCCCGCGCCGCTCCCGCTGCTCCAGGTCGCGCTGCCGGTCGGCATCTCCTTCTTCACCTTTCAGGCGATGTCATACGCCATTGACGTCCAGCGTGGGCACATCCGCCCGGCGAAGACGATCGACTTCGCTGTTTACCAGGCCTTCTTCCCGCATCTCGTGGCCGGGCCGATCGTGCGGGCCAGTGAGTTCATCCCCCAGCTGGCCACCCCGCGCGACCCGGGCCAGGTGCCGGTCACCCGGGCTGCCTTTCTGATCGTCGGCGGCCTGGTCAAGAAGACCGCGCTCGCGGATCTGCTTGCCACACAGATCGTCGATCCGGTCTTCGACACCCCGAGCCAGCACTCGTCGCTGGAGGTACTGGTCGCGATCTACGGCTACGGCGTGCAGATCTACTGCGACTTCTCCGCCTATTCGGACATGGCCATCGGCATCGCCCTGCTGCTCGGCTTCAGCTTCCCGGACAACTTCGACCGCCCGTACACCGCGGCCAGCCTGCGCGAATTCTGGCGACGGTGGCACATAACCCTTTCCCGCTGGTTGCGGGACTACGTGTACCTCCCGCTGGGAGGCAACCGGCGCGGCCCTCGGCGCACCTACGCCAACCTCATGATCACGATGGTCATCGGCGGGCTGTGGCACGGAGCGGCCTGGACCTACGTCGGCTGGGGCGCTCTGCACGGGATCGGGCTGGCGGCAGAGCGCAGGTGGACCGAGCATCGCCGGCCACCCGCTCGCATGCCGTCGCGGGGAGCACGCCGCCCGATTGCTCCAGCGGGAGCGGCGGCCAGCTCGACCAGCGCATGGCCGGAGGTGCCGCCGCCACGGACGCCGCCGGTGGACGGCACCCGTCCCGAAGCCCGTATCGACGCCGAAGCCCGTGCCCCGGCGACCACCATAACGATCTCCACGGCGACCGCAGCCACCGCCGTTGGATCGGCTGCCCGGACATCCCGGATACGTTCGGTCATGCGGCTGTGGCTCAGGCGCCTGGCCGTCTTCCATTTCGTCTGCGCGGCCTGGGTCCTGTTCCGTTCCCCCAGCCTCGGGGGGGCCATGGACATCTTCGTCCGGCTGCTGACGGGATCAGGACCGGCGCCCCTCGTGACAGGTACCGTCCTGTCCGCCATCGCCGCCGGGCTTCTCACCCAGCTCGCCCCGAAAAGCTGGCGGCTGCGTGCGGCGGACATTTTCTCTCAGCTCAGCGTCCTCGGCCAGGCCGTCGTCATCGCCGGGTGTGTTCTGGTCGCCCACGGAATTGTCGGCCGGCAGGATGTAGCGCCATTTATCTACTTCCGTTTCTGACTGGTCGGCGCTGGAAGTCCTTCGGGGGTTGTCGGATGCCAGGTGGATGCGTCGCGAGGCGTCCGAAACACGCCGTAAACGATCCGTGTGGCCGCCGGGCGAGCGAGAAGAAAAATGATCGCCTGTTCTCTGGCGGCCAGCCTCACAAGCGCCGGGGACAAAACAGCAGCACAGTGGATGAAAGCAGCGGACCGCACCGGTCAAGCGATGACGAAGAGTGGGTTCCAACCTTGTTGGGGGGCACGATGAGCGAGCTGGAGCCAATTCAGGAACCGGTGGCCGCCGGGCACACGCACAGCGATCCGAAAATCCAGATGAACACGGAGACAGCCGCGGTGCTCCCCGGAACACGACATGCCGGGCGGATGGATGCCTGTAACGCCCGCCGCCCGCCAGGGGCCGCGCCCGGCGGCACGGTGTCAGCCAGACAGGCGTTCAGGCTTGTGGTCACCAGCCTCAGCCTGCTGCTCGTCCTCGACGCCGCCGGCATGGTCCATGCCGGCGAAGGCATGTCACCCGGGCTGACCCGCAGCATTGTGCTCGGCGTGGGGCATCCGCTCGACCGGATCACCAACGCGGCCGGACTCGACGCGATCCCCCGGGAACTCGCGTCGGCATTCGGTCATGGCGGGGCCTCCGCCAGCTCGTCGGAGCTGGCGGCCACCGACCCGACGGCTCCACCACCACCCGTGCTGCAGGCTGGCACCGACAGCTCCGCCCACGCGGGTACCGCCGAGCGCGGTCTCCCGACAGCGCGTCCATCCGCGATGCCCGCCACGGCGAAACCCGGATCCGGTGGGCCGTCCCCCGCCGCGCCATCCGCCCCGGCTGGCATGGCGATACCGCCGCCGCGCCATCCCGACGCCGCCAACCCGCTGCGTCTCCTGGTGACCGGAGACTCGCTGAGCGACAGTATCGGACCGTCGATCGTGAATGGCTCCAACGGGACCATCCACGCGGACACCGACACCCATGCCGGCACCGGCCTGGTGCGCCCGGATTTCTTCGACTGGGCCGTTCACGCCCGCGAGCAGGTCACCAACAGCGATCCAGAGGCGGTTGTGGTCGCCCTCGGCGGCAACGACGCACAGGGAATCACGCTGCCGGACGGCAGCACACTCGCGACCGGATCACCCCAGTGGCTGGCCGAGTACCGCCGACGGGCGATCGTAGTTATGCAGATCTGGTCAGCGCAGGGCAGGCGTCGAGTGTACTGGATGAGCCTGCCCCCGGCCCGCGAGCCCACCCTCAACGGCTATTACCGCCAGCTCGGGGACGCCGCCGCGGATGCCGCCCGGAGAGTTCCGGGCGTCCGCTTTGTCAACATCAACGACCGTATGTCAAACAATGGCGCCTACACCAGTTACCTCGCCGACGACAGCGGACAGACCGTGCTGGCCCGCTCCACCGATGGTGTGCATCTGACCCTTGATGGTGCCCGCATCGTCGCCAATATCTTCATAAAGGAGATCAACGCCGACTGGCACATGATATCCTGAGACATCTTCCCGGGATGGCTACCCCTGCCTGGAAGGCCCGATTATGATGAACTCAGGTGCCTGTTTCAGAACCGGGGCCCATCGAGGTCCAGGCGAGCGGCCCGTACCGCCGACCGAGCCCGCTCCGCGATATCACGGCGAGGATTCACGGCATTCTCGTCGGCATGACCAGAATTATCCTGGAGCAACGTCTCGACCAGGTCAGCGGCCAGCACAACGATCTGGTCCGCGAGCGCATGGTCGGCCAGCCGCTGTGGGGTGACATCGGCCGGCGCGCCAGAGCCCGCCTGATGGCCCAGGTCCGCGAGGTCAGCGGCAAGAGCACGCACCCGATCGGCGCGGGTGCCCTGGAGAGCTGACCGCCGCTGCCAGGAGCCGGGCGTCCACCCGTGGATCCGGTCGTACAATCGGCTCACCTCCTGAACCAGATCCCCGGTGAACATGAGGTCCGTATCGGTCACGGACGAAGGTTATCCCGTAACGGCCGTGGCGGGTCTTGCCGTTGTCCGACTGGTGGTGCACGCTCCTTCCATGGTTCGTTGACCAGTGCGTACTGGAGGCGTCAATGTCACAACAACGCTCCGAAGAGACCCACCACAGCCTTATCGAACGAATTCCCAGAATCACCGGACACGACGTCGGCCACTGGTTGGGATGCCTCGACCGCGGACCAGGCCTCCTGCGCTTCTCCGAACGCGTGAACTGGCTGCAGGATGAACATGGCCTTCCGCACTGCTATGCGGCGGCCGTCGTTCACGAGGCTGATCTGCGCCGACGGGCAATCCGTACATGACCGGCGGACTCGCCCGGTCCGGCCGGCCAGCGACCCAGCCGCCGCGCAGCGCCCACGGCTGGACCCGCACCGCCGCTGCCTCTCCCTGGTTGCCGGACGCACGAAGAACCGCGAGCCCGTGACCTTTGGGCTGCTGAGTTCTACAAGGCTCCAGCACCACCGCGCAGGGGGCGGCCGGGTCGGCCAGCCACCGGAGTCACATCGCCTTTCGTCAGGATGGCGAGTAACAGACGCGGTGGCGCCAGGCCGTTTGAACGAGAATCAGTCTATGGACATCGAAGCGGCACGGGCCTACATCCGCGACAATCAGCACGCCGTTCTTGCGACGTTTCGCCGGGACAGCACCCTTCAAATGTCACCGGTCGTAGTCGGCGTGAGCACCGGCGGTGCACTCATCATAAGCAGCAGGGAAACGGCCTACAAGGTCCACAACCTGTACCGGGATCCACGCGCGACTTTGTGCGTATTCCCGGAGGCCTTCTACGGACCGTGGGTTCAGGTGAGCGGCCGAGCAAGGATCATCTCGCTGCCCGCGGCTATGGAGAACCTCATCGACTACTATCGCTCACTGTCCGGTGAACACCCCGACTGGGACGACTATCGCGCCGCCATGATCCGCGACCAGCGCTGCGTGATCAGTATTGAGATCGACAGCGCCGGTCCCGACCACTCCGGCTAACCGCGGAGTTTCGACAGCAGACGGAGCATCTCCAGGTATACCCAGACAAAGCCGACAAGCAGGCCGAAAGCGGCCCGCCAGGATTCCTCACGGGGCGCACCGCTGGCAATCGCCCGCTCGATGTAGTCGAAGTCGAGGATGAACTGGAGGCTCGCGACCACGAGCACAGCCACGCTGAAGAGAATGCCGAGCGGGGAGGCGTCATTGATGACCGGGAGATGACTGCCGGACACAGCTCGGATCACCAGGTCACTCAAACCAAGCAAGATCACGCCAAGTAGTGAGCCGTAAACAATCCGGGCCATTCGAGGAGTCGCTCGAAGCCGGCCGCTACGGTAGGCCACGAGCATCGCCACAAAAACAAGACCGGTTCCCAGCAGCGCCGGGAGCACGATACCGGAGTAGGCGTCCTCGAAGTACCGTGACACCGCGCCGACGAACAGACCTTCGAGCGCCGCAAAAACAACGATCAACGAAGGCCGGAGCCGCCGGCTGAATGAAATCACGAAGGAGAGCGCAAGCGCGGCGAACATCGCCACGAACCCGACCATGGGGGCGGCCGGCGCGATAGCCCAACCGGCCGCCCCGGTGATGGCGGCGACGGCGAACAGCCCCAGCGTGTGCATGACAACGTCGTCGACGGTCAGCCCGCTCGGTGCCCGGTACAGACCAGCGAGTTGCTCCGGCGCCGGCGTCAGCGGGGCTCCCGCTCCTGGCAGCGGATACCCACCGGCACCGTACTCGGGCACGGGCGCCGGCTGCGGGTGCCGACCGGTGAACCCGCCCCGGCTGAACACCGGGTTTGACGAACGCATCTCTGCCATCAGGACACGACTCCTTCCACCACCCGCAGCCAGCCGGGCGCATAGATCGTAAGTGCCATCGAGATCAGCCGACCACGGCACACGCGGGCCAACCTGGTCGACAGACCCGTCCGAGGCAAGAGTAGAACGTTCCGTGCGGCCGCCGCGTTCCTCCTCCCGGTCCCGCGCGGTTACGCGGTTACGGGGAAGCGAATATCAGGCCTCCCCCGCGAGACCGCGGGGCCGCGAGGCCGAAAACCCGAAACCGGGGACATGAGCGCGTCACACCAAGCGGGCCGCAGGGTATTCAGCTGAATAGCCTGATGGTATATCGGGTTGTCGGGATGCCAGCCGGGATGATCCAGCCGCCATCCCGACAACCAGGTGCCGAGAGCACGCGAATGTGCCGGTGGTCGGAGTCGAACCGACACTCGAGCTGTTTTTAGGACAGCCTCCTCTGCCTGTTGGGATACACCGGCTGGACTACATCGGAGATGTTTCTACCACGCTACGTAGGATTTGTGAAAGAGACAACATGGAGAAAATGTACGGAGTGACTGAACCATCCCGCCCCACGACACATCGTAACGATCACAACCAGTTTACCTACGTAAAGTTTGATGATCGTCACGCTATCGCACGCCGCCCAGCTGAAGGCGTCCGGAATTCCGGATCACGACGGAGCCGGTCAAGCCGAAGGGCGAGGCTACGGCGGATCACAGGGATACCCGTGGCCATGGAGATCGCCGGCCGGTGAAGTCGCACGCCGAGAAAAGCGAAGGGCGCGCAACCACGCCCACGATCCCCCGGAGAGCCTCGAGCAGCGGCTGAAGCCTGGCCGCGATCTCCGTTGATCACGCAACCGTCCCACCCCCGCGACCAATACCAGCACTATCCCGGTATCCGCCCATCAGCCATATCTGATCGTTACTTAAAGTGACTATTTAACTCATAATCCGCTCATGAAAATGCCCGCTGTAGTCGCCTACAGCGGGCATTTGGTACTAATCTTCCATCACGCAGGCGCAATGGCGGACCTGGTCGGCAGGTCACGCCACCGACGTTTCTCCGGACGGCTTGGCCGGCCCCACCGTCCGGGTGGCGGCGGGCTTGCGGCCACCCGTCACGGAAGCATTCGGCTCGCCGTGCCCGGCGCTCTTCGAGGAAAGGACCGGGGCTGACGCCGGCACCTGTGCCGCCGGTGCGGCGGACGGGCTCGCGGCCTCGCGGAACCCCGCTCGGGGATCGGCGAAGGCTCCCAGTGAAACGATCTCCCGTCGGAAGAACAGCGCGAGCGTCCAGTCGGCGAGCACCCGTGCCTTGCGGTTGAAGGTCGGCACCCGGCTGAGATGGTAGGTGCGGTGCATCAACCACGCGGGCCAGCCACGCAGTTTCATCCCGTACACGTCCGCGACGCCCTTGTGCAGGCCCAGCGATGCGACGCTGCCGGCGTAGCTATGCTCGTACGGCGCGATCGGCTCGCCCCGGAGATCGGCGAGAATGTTGTTCGCCAGGAGCCGAGCCTGACGAACCGCGTGTTGCGCCGACGGGCTGGTGGTCGCCCCCTCGCCCCTGGTGAGGTCAGGGACCGCGGCGCAGTCGCCCGCGGTCCAGGCCTGCTCAACGCCATCCACCTGAAGGAACGCCGTCGCCTTGATGCGGCCTCGCTCGTCCAGCGGCAGGTCGGTGTTGGCGAGCAGCGGGTGAGCCTTGACCCCGGCCGTCCAGATAATGGTCTCGGTGTCGAACTCCTCGCCGCTGTCGAGCACGACGTGTCCATCGACAAGACTTTTCACCCGGGTGTTGATTTTCATTTCAATACCGCGGTGCTCGAGCTGCTTCAGGGTGTACAGACCCATCGCCGGCGAAACCTCGGGCAGGACCCGGCCACTCGCCTCGACCATGACCCAGCGCATATCCGACGGCGACAGCTCGGGATAGAATTTACAGGCGTCGCGCGCCATGTCCTCAAGCTCGGCGATCGCCTCAATACCCGCGAACCCACCGCCGATGAACACAAATGTAAGCGCTCGGCGCCTTAGCTGGGGGTCATTGCTGGACGCGGCGGAGTCCATCCGCTCGATGACCTTGTTTCGGATGTGGATCGCCTCGGCCACACTCTTGAAACCGATGCCCAGCTCCGCGAGACCGGGAATCGGCAGCGTCCGCGCGACAGACCCGGGACAGCCGACGAGGACGTCATAGTGAAGTTCGTAGGGTGTGCCCTGGTTCGGCGCGATGTACGCCCGTCGCTGGGCGTGGTTGAGGCCAGTCACACTGCCACTGACAACCCTGCAGCCATTCAGCACGCTACGTAGCGGTACAACGACATGACGCGGTTCGAGGTTGCCCGCCGCCGCCTCCGGCAAAAAAGGCTGATATGTCATGTACGAGTTGGGTTCGACCACCGTCACAGTCGCCTCGCCCTGACGAAGCCGCCGCTGAAGACGCAAAGCCGTGTACATACCGACGTAACCGCCGCCCACAACAAGGATGTGCGGAGGATGTCCAAAGCTCATACAAAAAAGGTACCCGCCGCCACGGTGCTATGCCTCCTGATACACGATCGGTACGGCAGGCAGCAGAGTGACATGCAACACGCAGAGATCAACATGGTGACACTTAGAGCGCCCGGCAATAGGGACGCGGCGTCGCGGGACTGGGGCACGCACCTCGCATCGTTGTCGTCGGTCGACACCCAACACCAGGGTGGCTCCCTCCGCCGCCTCGCGATCTACGCACCCCGGCCCCGCTCCTTGAACCACGCCCCTATTGCCGGGCGCTCTTACGACGATCGTGGTTCAGTTATTTATCATCAACCGCCGGTCCCATGCCGGCCGTGGCCGCCGCTTTGCCGAGCACCGCGTCGAGCATCCCCGCCGTGACCCGTCCGGTGAACGTGTTCTGCTGGCTCGGGTGGTAGCAACCGAGGACAACCAGCCCCTCCTCATGCACGGCCTCAAGAACGACACGGCTGGCGTGTCCGAATACCGGCCGGGGCGACGGTACGGAGTAACCTGCCCGCGCCAGCGCCGGCCACAGCGCCGTCCACGCGAAGCCACCCAGCACAACGAGCACGCGCAGGGTGGGTCGCAATAACGCGAGTTCCCGGACGAGCCAGGAGCGGCAGGTGTCCCGCTCGGCTGTGGTCGGCTTGTTCGCCGGTGGCGCGCAGCGGACCGCGGCCGCGATACGGGTGGCGACGAGACGCTGACCGTCACCGGCCGATATCGACGTTGGCAGCCGCGCCAGCCCGACCCGGTGCAGGGATGCGAACAACCAGTCGCCGCTGCGGTCCCCGGTGAATATCCGTCCGGTACGGTTGCCGCCGTGCGCCGCCGGTGCCAGCCCCACTATGAGCACCCGAGCGTCGGCGGGACCGAACGAGGGCACCGGCCGGCCCCAGTAACGCTGATGGGCGAAGGCGGCCCGCCGTTCCAGCGCGACATCCTCGCGCCAGCCGACCAGGCGAGGGCAGGCTCGGCACACCGACATACGGGCGTCCAGCTCGGCCGTGTCACCCGCGCTGGCGGCCAGCCGTTTGACATCGGCCGCGGTGACCGCCACCGCGGTCGCATCCGACGCGGGATCATCCGGCCAGCCCGAACCGGGCAGCACCGGCCGGCGATCATCGACCGCATGAACATCGCTCCTGTCAGCGCGGATCCCGTCCACGCTGACAACCGTAGAGGTGCTCAGCCAAGCAGCGAGAAGGCGATGCCGTCGAGGATGTCATGCTCGCTGGCGATCACCTCGGCGGCGCCGGCCCGCTCGATCAGCGTGCGCAGCACCAACGCCCCCGCGACGATCACGTCAACCCGGCCGGGATGCATCACCGGGAGCGCGGCCCGCTGCGCGTGCGACATCGCCGCGAGCCGGCCGGCCACAGCGGCAACATCCGCAGCCGCGGTCGCCGACAGGTGGATGCGGCCCGGGTCGTAACCGGGCAGACCGGCGGCAAGAGCGGCCACCGTCGTGACTGTTCCGGCCACCCCGACGAGCGTCGCGGCCGAACGGATTGACACGGTCCGCTCAGCCAGGTCGAATGCGGCGTGGGCGTCGGCTGCCACGGAGGCAAGTTGCGCGGCTGTGGGCGGATCGTCGTGCAGGTGCCGCTCGGCCAGCCGGACGCACCCGACGTTCACCGACCTCGCCGCATGCACGTTTTCGGCGTCGCCCAGGACCAGCTCCGTCGAGCCACCACCGATGTCGGCCACCAGGAACGGCTCGGGATACCCACGCAGCTCCCGAGTGGCACCGGCGTAGGACAGCGCGGCCTCCTCCTCGCCGGTGATCACCTCAGGGTCGACGCCGAGAATCGAACGCACGCCGGCCACCAGCACATCCTGGTTGCGGGCGTCCCGGGTCGCGCTGGTGGCCACCATCCGGACCTTGACAGCGCCCAGTCTGTCGATCTCCTTGGCATAGTCACGTAACGCCGCGAACGTCCGTTCCAGCGCGTCGGGCGCCAATTCACCGGTCCGGTCGACCCCGGCTCCCAGCCGAACGATCTCCATCCGGCGGGTCAGATCGCGCAGGAGCGGAGCGGTCCGCCCTGCCAAAGGCTGCCCGTCCGCCAGGCGACCATCCGCCGGCTGACCGGCTGCCAGCGGACCAGCCGCCGTGGGCATGGTGCCCGCATCGCTGACCGCCTCCGCGACCAGCAGCCGGATCGAATTGGTACCGCAGTCGACCGCGGCCACGCGGGTCATGTCGATCAGACCTCTCGTTCGGTGGTGGGGCTGGTGCCGACAGCCACGCATGGGCCGCGGGCGCCCCAGTCCGCCAGCAGTTCCAGCGCCTCGTCCCCGAACGGGTTGATCCCCGAACCAGCCGCCAGACTGTGCGCGACCAGCACGTGCAGGCATTTCACCCTGGTCGGCATGCCACCGGCGCTCGGGATGCCGGGCAGTTCGGCAAGGGCGGCCCGGCGGGCCAGGTAGTCCCGGTGCGCGTCGTCGTACCGACAGGCAAGATCCCCACCGTGGGCACGGTCGGCGGCAAGCCGCTCGGTCATCTCCCGCATCAGCCCGGACGCCTCCAGCCGCCCGATCGCCGACGCCGCTCGCGGGCAGGTCAGGTAGTACAGCGTCGGGAACGGCGTGCCGTCGTCCAATCTCGGCCAGGTCTGGACCACGTCGGGCAGGCCGCAGGAGCAACGATGGGCAACCCGGTGCATCGCCCGAGGCGGCCGGCCGAGCTGACACGCCACAACCGCGCAATCCTCGGGGCCGACGAGATCGTCACTCATCGTGGCGCGGCCGGAGAGGTCTGCGTCGGCTGGCGGGAATCCGGCTGGCCAAGGCCGGTCCGCGCACCCGTCGCGGGCTGCCCCGCGGCGGCGCCCGCGGACGGCGCCGCCGGCGGGGATACCGCAGCCGGTGCCAGATAGACCTTCTCCCCCGGCTGCGTGAAGTGCAGCCTCATCCGGGCCTCATCCCGAGTCCATTCAGGATCATCGTAACCAGCCACCGCGGTCTTCAAGGCCTCCACCCGTTTGCGCTGCTCAGCGTTTTGCGCGGCCAGTTCGTTGAGCTGGCTCTGCTGCTGGAGATACAGCCGCAACGGATAGGCGAGGGTCAGTATGAGCACGCAGATCACCACCACCAGCAGGGTCATGCGGGTGGTCAAGGCGCTACGGCGCGCTTCTGGCATCAGCGTGCGGTCGACGACCAGCGCGGGAAGGCGGCGGCACCGCCGTAGCGGGCGGCGTCGTCGAGCCCCTCCTCGATGCGCAGCAGCTGGTTGTACTTGGCGACCCGCTCGCTGCGCGCCGGGGCGCCCGTCTTGATCTGCCCGGCGTCGACGGCCACCGCGAGATCCGCGATGGTCGTGTCCTCGGTCTCACCGGAACGGTGCGAGATCATGCAGCGGTAGCCGTTGCGATGCGCAAGCGAGACCGCGTCCAGCGTCTCGGTGAGGGTACCGATCTGGTTGACCTTGACCAGCAACGCGTTCCCGGCTTTCTCCGCGATACCCCGCGCAAGCCGCTGCGGATTGGTGACGAACAAGTCGTCACCGACGAGCTGTACCGCGTCGCCGAGCCGGGCTGTGAGCCGCACCCAGCCGCTCCAGTCGTCCTCGGCGAGTGGATCCTCGATCGACACGATCGGGTAGGCCGCGACCAGTTCGGCGTAGTAGTCGCTGAGCTCCTCGGCGGTGCGCGTCGCTCCCTCGAACTGGTAGGACCCGTCGGCGAAGAACTCGGTCGAGGCCACGTCCAAAGCAAGGGCGATGTCCTCCCCCGGCCGGAATCCCGCCTTGTCGATGGCCGCCACAAGCAGGTCGAGCGCGGCCCGGTTGGTGGGCAGGTTCGGGGCGAAACCGCCTTCGTCACCGACAGCGGTCGCCAGCCCCTGGGCCTTGAGCACGCCCTTGAGCGCCTGATATGTCTCGGCGCCCCAGCGCAGCGCCTCGGCAAAGGTCGACGCCCCGATCGGGGCAATCATGAACTCCTGGATGTCGACGTTTGTATCGGCGTGCGCGCCGCCGTTGACAACGTTCATCATCGGTACCGGCAGCAGATGCGCGCCGGGACCACCGAGATAGCGGTACAGCGGCAGGTCCGAGGCTTTCGCGGCGGCCCTCGCAACCGCGAGGCTCACCCCGAGGATGGCGTTCGCCCCCAGGCCGGACTTGTCCGGCGTAGCGTCCAGATCCAACAGCGTCAGATCGAGAATGCGCTGCTCGGTGGCTTCGAGGCCCACGATCTCGGGCCCGATGCGGTCAATGACACCGGCTACCGCCTTCCCCACGCCCTTACCGCCGTAACGGGTGTCGCCGTCACGCAGTTCGACCGCCTCGAAGGCGCCGGTGCTCGCGCCACTGGGTACGGCGGCACGGCCGAGAGTGCCGTCATCCAAGACGACTTCGACCTCGACGGTGGGGTTGCCACGCGAGTCAAGGATCTCGCGGGCGCCTACGGCCTCGATGGACGGCACGGGTTTCGACCTCCGGAGTAACGCAGCCGACGGGAACTATGGCGAGTGCGGCGCTTATGGCCTCGGAGCCTCCGAGTGCGCACACATCATGATCACACACTTCGGCCCAGCAGGACGGACATCAGCGACGAGGACAACAACAACACTGACAAGTACAGCCCGGCCGAGACTATCGCCAGCACGGCCCGTGCCACCCAGGTTCGGCACGCCACGCCGAAAGGTTCGGGACCCGGTCATGGCGGGCATACCCCGGCGCCTGATGCCGCATCAAGGTGATCTAGAGGAGAGCTGCCCGTACGGGTGCGCCGAAGGCCGTCAGCTGAGCCGGCCGATCGGCGGCATCAGCAGCGGACCGCCCAGCGGCAGCCCGGCCCGTGCCGCGACCGCCGCCAGCGGGCCCCAACCGCCGGTGAACGCCGTGTCCGCGAACAACGCCGGCCCCCCGAACGCAGCCGTCGCGGCGGACACCGCGGACGCGGCAAGGCCACCGACGAGAGAACCGGCCGGACGCGCCCCCATCCCACCCATAACGCCCGTTCCGGCGGCGGCGTCCTCGCTCGACCGTGCCGGGCGCACCCTGTCGACCAGGCCGGACCTCGGCAGGACACGCAGCCGCGGGGTGCCCGCCCCTGGCCGGCCGGCCTTCTCCCAGGCCAGCTCGCAGGCTCGGGAGAAACCTCCCAGTTCGTCCACGAGGCCGCGCTCGCGGGCATCAGCGCCGGTCCACACCCGACCACGGGCGACCTCGTGCACCTCCTGGGAGGACATACCCCGGCCAGCGGCGACCTTGGTGACAAAATCGTCGTACACCCGGTCGAGGAACTCCTCCAGCTTCTCCCGCTCGGCCGGGCTGAACGCGCGCCGCGGCGAGGTCATCAGCGCGTTCTCCCCTTCCGCGACCGCGCCGAAACGCACCCCCACCTTGTCCAGGAGCTCACGGACGACCTGTTTGCCGCCGAACACCCCGATCGAACCGGTGAGGGTCCCCGGGTTCGCCACGATCACGTCCGCGCCGAGCGCGACGAAGTACCCACCGGACGCGGCAACCGAACCCATCGACACCACGACCGGACGGCCGGTTGCCTGGAACCGCTCAACCTCCCGGCGAATCAGGTCGGAAGCCACATACGAGCCGCCGGGGCTGTCGACGCGGAACACGGCCGCGGCGACATCGTCGTCCCGGCCGGCGGCGCGGAAAGCCGCGGTGAGCGCGTCGGCCGTCATGACGGGACCCGCCAGCGGCGACCGGCCCGGATGGCCGAGGACCACCGGCCCGGTCCCATGGATGACCGCGATCACCCGGCGCCGCTCGGAGCGCGCCGCGCCGAGCGCGGGGACACGCGGCCGGGCGGCCTCCCGCCGCAGCGACACGCGGCGGTAATGGGACAGGTACTGGAGCGTCACGCCGTCGTCCCGGTCAGCACCGCTCTCGTCAGCACCGCTCTCGTCAGTGCTGGGACCCGGACCGGGCGCGGCGCCGGTCCCGGCCTGGCGGGCGTGGGCCTTGGCCGCGGCGTACACCTCGTCCCGGTAACCCAACCGATCGACGAGACCCGCCTCCCGGGCCTGCGCGCCGGACAGCGGCGCACTGTCGATCAGTTCGCGGACCCGGTCCGGCGGCAGGCCGCGCCCAGTGGCGATGCCATCAATGATCATAGACAGGCTGGAGGTGACGATCCGGCCGCTCGCCTCACGATGTGCGTCGGTGAAATCACGCTCGACGAACGTGTTGACGGCGTTCTTGTACTCGTGGCGCTGGCCGACCTGGATCTCTATCCCGAGCCGGTCCAGGGCGTCGCGCAGGAACGGCGTCTCCAGCGCCACGCCGGTAGCACCCAGCTCCCCCGGCGGCGCGAGCCAGATCTCGTCGAAGGCGGACGCGAGGTAGTACGGGATGGTCCCGCCGCCGAACTCACCGAACGCGTCCGAATAGGCAAAGGCCCTGCCACCGGCCGCGCGAAAGGCGATCACCGCGTCACGGATCTCCTGGGCGCGCGCAAGCGGCATCCCGCAGGGAGCGATCCGCGCGATGAGCGTGGACGCGCGGTCATCCGAACCCGCCCGGCGCAGTCCGTCCACAATGGCGCGCAACGTTGGCTGGCGGCGCGCCAACGCCGCGGCCAGCGGGTCGGCGGGTATCCCCTCGAGCGGATCGACGGTCAGATCGAGCTCAAGGACGATCGGCTCGGAGCGTCGTGCGTACAGGCGGTGGATGCCCGCCAGCGCCTGTCGCGGAGTGCCTTCTGCCATGGAACGAGGCTACGCGCGACAGTCCGCCCCGTTCCGCCCGCATCGGTCCGCAGCATCACCAATAGTGACCATCATCCCGTTTCCCGAGCATTACCCGCCTTTCGTCGACGGACACCGACGAACGCCGACGACAATGCGCGGCCGGAAGCCCATGGGTCCGAACGAGCAAGGGGCCGCTGGCCGAGCCGGTCAGCGTGCGGCGCCGGGTGGGATCTCGCCCGCGGACAGCCAGTGGGCGCGCCAGGAGTCCGCGCCCGTGCCCCGCGGGTCCGCACCGGCGGCGCGGATGGCCTCCTCGGTAGCGGCGAGGGTGTCTCGGAACCGGCGGGCAGCGGCCCGCAGCGCCGCCTCCGGATCGACGCCGGCCTGCCGGGCCAGTGCCACCGCGGCGAACAACAGGTCACCGACGGTCCGCTCCGCCGCGGCTGCGGGTACGTCCACGGCGGCGGGTACGTCCACCGGAACGAGCAGCCCAGCGATGACCTCAGCCGGCGACGACAGCCGACCCGCGCCGAGCACAACGTCCTCGGGCACCCCGACCTTCACCGCACGCTTCTGCAGCTTCGCGGCCAGCGCCAGCGACGGCTGGGACAGCGGGACGCCCTCGGTGACCGACCGGCGGCCCTTCTCGGCGTCCTTGATTATGTCCCAGTTCGTCTCGACCGCGGCGGGGCCGTCCACCGTCACCGATCCGAAGACATGGGGATGGCGCCGGACGAGCTTCTCCGTGAGCCCAGCGGCCACGTCGTCGATGTCCCAGGCCGTCGCGCGGCCGCCGATCCCAGCTCCGTCACCGGCGGCTCCGTCACCGGCGGCTCTGCCAACGGCGGCGCCGACGCCCGCGGGAACACCCATACCGTCGCCCTCGGCGGCGACCCGGGCGTGGAACAGCACCTGCATGAGCACGTCGCCAAGCTCCTCGCGCAGCTCGGCGTGGTTGCCGTCCTCGATTGCCTGGAACGCCTCGTAGGCCTCCTCCAGCAGGTAGGACGCAAGGGAGGTGTGGGTCTGCGCCGCGTCCCACGGGCAGCCGCCGGGTGAGCGCAGCCGGTCCATCACGGCAACGGCGTCCAGGAGCTTCGCTCCGCGCACGTCATGTGAGCCCTCGACGACGGACACGGCAAGACCGGGGCCTGCCGCGGCCTCGAGCGCGGCCAGCGTTTCCCGCTCGCGAACCAGGTCCGCCTCGCCGGCCGCTCCCGGGCCACCGGTCGGGGCGGCCAGCCACACCACCGGCCGGGACGAGTCGGCGCGGGCCCGGCCACGCAGCTCCTCGACAACGGCGGACGCATCCGGGCCCGCCAGGACCTCGACCGGTACGCCGGCCGCGGCGAGCGCGCCGCGCTGTGGATGCGCCGCCAGCCCGCAGCGGACGGCGGAGGCCGCCCGCAGCAGATCCCACGCGGCCACGCCCAACAACCCGGGCGCGACCCGCGGGCTGGTCACAAGGACGACGATTCTCGCCGTCATGACCGACGGGCCATCATGCGGCTCACTGGGTCATCGCGCCTGTCCCGCCCAACGGCTCCGGCGCGGGGGTGGTCGCGACCGAGCCAGCGGCGGCGAGCACCGTCAGCTGGGATGCCGACCAGACACCGAACCTGGGATTGATCGAAACGTTCACCCGTTGCGAAATCTGGCGGAGCTGCGCTTCCACCGCCGCCGCCCGCTCCGTGGAGAGCAGCCGAGTGAGGAACGGCCTGGCCTGGTCGAAGCTCAGCGGGAGGGAGCCGAACTGGGCGACGGACTGATCATAGGCCTCGCGGGCATCCGCGTCGGAGGCGAGGGCGTTCGGCGCGAGACGGTCCGCGAGCGCGAGGTCAAGAGCCCTGGCGCGGACCAGCATCTGTAGATCCTCACGAGCGAACCCGCTCTGGGCGACCGCCTTTTCGAAGCCCGCGACGCTGCCGTACCGGAGCACCCCGAAGGTCTGGTAGTAGGCGTCAACGTCCTGGCCGGTGACCGTCACCCCGAGCTGGCGGGCCCGCTGTTCGGCGAGGTTGGTCTGGACAAGCTCGGTGAGCACCTGCCGCTGAAGATCACTGCGTTCGATCGGCGCGGCGCTCTGCCCGGTCTGCGCGTCCTGGGCGGGGCCAGCCGCCTGGACGGCGGCCATCCCGCGGTCGACGATCCCTCGCAGGGTCGACGTCTGGATCATCTCGTCGCCCACCTGCGCGGCGGACCCCGCGTGCGTGGTACAGGCGGATGAGGTCACAACGACCAGCGCGACGCTGACCAGAACACGGCGGACGGCAGAGCGGGTCTTCACGGCTGTGACCGTATCGGCTTACCGTCTACCGCGCACACGCCACCCCCGGGGAAAGTCCTGCCCGGCAGGGCGAGAAAAATCAGCGGGACGCGGCGGCGGCCGCCGCGACGGAATCACCGACGACCGCATCCAGCACACCCGCGGCCCAGACGAGGACGGCGCGGTCGCGCAACGGCCGGGCACCGATCCGCGGGGATTCCGCCGGTGCCGGCACCAGAATGGTGCGCACCGCCTGCTTGACCACGGACCCCTTGTACAGGCGCTGCACACGCATGGCCTGGCTTTCGCGCAGCTCCAGCGGAGCAAACCGCACCTGGCGGCCCTGCACGGTGATCTCGGTAACGCCGTAACGACGGGCAAGCACGCGCAGCGACGCCACCGCAAGCAGATTCTCCGCGGGCTCCGGCAGCGCGCCGAACCGGTCGAGCAGTTCGGCGCGCACCTCGGCGATGTCGTCATCACCCGCGGCACCGGCCAGCCGTCGGTAGGCGTCCAGGCGCAGCCGTTCGCTGGGAACATAGTCGTGCGGGAGACTCGCGTTCACCGGGAGCTCCACCTTGACGTCGGGCAGCTCCTCGACCGCCGTCCCCTTGAAATCCGCGACCGCCTCGCCGACCATCCGCACATAGAGGTCGAACCCGACCGAGGCGATATGCCCGGATTGTTCACCGCCGAGCAGGTTACCCGCTCCGCGTATTTCCAGGTCCTTCATGGCGACGGCCATGCCAGCGCCGAGATCGGCGTGCTGGGCGATGGTGACAAGCCGGTCGTGCGCGGTTTCGGTAAGTGGTTTGTCCGGTGGGTAGAGAAAATACGCATAAGCGCGTTCCCGGCCGCGGCCGACACGTCCCCGCAACTGGTGCAGCTGGGAGAGGCCGAACACGTCGGCACGTTCCACGATGAGGGTGTTGGCATTGGAGATGTCAAGCCCGGATTCGACGATCGTGGTACAGACGAGGACGTCGAACTGCTTTTCCCAGAACGCGACCATGACCTGTTCGAGGGCGTCCTCGCCCATCTGGCCGTGGGCCGTGGCGATACGCGCCTCCGGGACAAGCTCGCGCAGCCTCGCCGCGGCCCTGTCGATCGACTCCACCCGGTTGTGGATGAAGAAGACCTGGCCCTCCCGCAGCAGTTCGCGCCGGATCGCGGCGGTGACCTGCCGGCTGTCACTCGGGCCGACGAAGGTGAGTACCGGGTGCCGCTCCTCCGGCGGGGTGTCAATCGTCGACAGCTCCCGGATCCCAGTGATCGACATCTCCAGCGTCCGGGGGATCGGGGTAGCGCTCATGGTGAGCACGTCCACCGCGGTCCGCATTTTCTTCAGGTATTCCTTGTGCTCGACGCCGAACCGTTGTTCCTCGTCGATTATCACCAGGCCGAGATCTTTGAAGTGCGACGCGGACGACAGCAGCCGGTGAGTCCCGATCACCACGTCGACACCGCCCTTGGCGAGTCCTTCCAGCACGGCCTTCTGCTCGGCCGCGGAATTGAACCGCGACATCGCACGGACGGTCACCGGAAATGCCGCATACCGCTCGGAAAAAGTCTGGAAATGCTGTTGGACGAGCAGCGTGGTGGGGACGAGGACGGCAACCTGCTTGCCGTCCTGTACCGCCTTGAACGCGGCCCGCACCGCGATCTCCGTCTTACCGTAGCCGACATCGCCGCAGATGACCCGGTCCATGGGGACGGGTTTACACATGTCGGCCTTCACCTCCTCGATGGCCGAAAGCTGGTCGGGAGTCTCCCGGAAGGGGAAGGCGTCCTCCAGCTCCCGCTGCCACGGGGTGTCCGGTCCGTAGGCGTATCCCGGTGCGGCCATCCGTGCGCTGTACAGCCGGATCAGCTCGCCAGCGATCTCCTTGACGGCCTTGCGGGCGCGTCCCTTGCGCTTGGCCCAGTCCGCGCCGCCGATACGGTCAAGGCTCGGGCCCTCGCCACCGACATAACGGGTGACCTGTTCGAGCTGGTCGGTCGGGACGTAGAGGCGGTCGCCCTTGGCGTATTCCAGGACGAGGTACTCCCGGGTCGCGCCGGCAACGGTCCGGGTGACCATCTCGACGTAGCGGCCGACCCCGTGTGCGTCGTGGACGACCAGGTCACCGGAACGCAGTGCCAGCGGGTCGATGCCCTTGCGGCGGCGGTGCGGCATCCGGCGCATGTCCCTGGTGGTCACGCCCCGCTGGCCGGCGAGGTCCGCCTCGGTCAGGACGGCGAGGCCAAGCAGGTCGCTGGTGAAGCCGGTCCCCAACTGGCCGCAGGTGACCGTGGCGACACCGCGGGACAGCCTGGCATCCTCGGTGAGGCGGGCGCCGAGATCGGCGTCCCGCAACAGCTCGACCAGCCGCTGGGCCGGCCCGTGCCCCTCCGTGATAAGCAGGACGCGCCAGGAGTCCGCCAGCCAGCCCTTGATGTCCGCGAGCGCGCGCGCGGTGTCACCGTGGTAAGCGGTCGCCGGGCGCAGGCTGGAGACCACGGAGTTCTCGTCGAGATCCTCCTCGCCGGCAACGCCTTCTGGCCAGTCGCCAGCCGCGAGCCGATCGCCACCGGTTGCGGCCGTGGCCGAAGCCACGGCTGAGGCGCCGGCGTTGAACGGGCTGACCGACCACCACGGCAGCCCGATCTCGGCGGCTCGCTGACGGACCTGCGCGATCGAGCGGTAGGCAGCCGCGCTGAGGTCGATCGGGGCGCTGCCGCCGAGCGCCGCCGTGCTCCAGGACGCATCCAGGAACTCCTGGCTCGTCCGCACCAGCTCGGCGGCGCGGGTGCGGATCCGTTCCGGGTCGCACACCAGCACGTGCGTCCCGGCGGGCAGTTCGTCGAGCATCAGCACCATCCGGTCGGACAGCACCGGCGCGAGCGCCTCCATGCCATCCACCGGAGTACCATCCGCGATCTTGTCAAGGATGTCGACGAGCTCGGGGTGGGTGCCCGCCAGTTCCCGGGCACGGGCCCGGACCTCCGGCGTGAGCAGCAGCTCCCGGCATGGCGGCGCGAACAGCTGACGGCGGCCGCCCTCGGCGGTGTCCGCGGTGTCGGTCAGTGCCCGCTGATCCGCCACGGAGAACGCCCGGATGTCCTCGACCTCGTCGCCGAAGAACTCAACCCGTAGCGGATGTTCCTCTGTGGGTGGGAAAATGTCGAGAATGCCGCCACGGACCGCGATTTCGCCACGCCGCTCCACCAGATCGACCCGGTGGTAGGCGATCCCGACCAGCTTTTCCACCACGCCGCTCGGGTCGGCGCTGTCACCGACCCGCAGCGACACCGGTTCCAGGTCGCCGAGCCCGGCGACCTGCGGCTGCAAAACGGCACGGACCGGCGCGACCACAACCGACAGCGGCGGCAGGCCGGTGCTGTACGGGTGCGCCAGGCGGCGCAGCACGGCAAGCCGGAGCCCGACCGTATCGGCCCGCGGGGACAGCCGTTCGTGCGGCAGAGTCTCCCAGCTGGGGAAGAGCGCGACCGTGGCCGGGTCGATCATGCTCGACAACGCGGCGGCAAGATCCTCCGCTTCCCGGTCGGTCGCGGTCAGGGCCAGCACCGTCCGGCCGCCCCGGGTGGCGAGCGCGGCGGCGGCGAACGGCCGCAGGGCGGCCGGAGCCGACAGGTCAAGCCGGAGGTCACCGACCGAGGCAAGCGCTCGGGCCAGGGCCGGATCAGCACCCGGGCTGCTGGTCAGGACGTCCAACAGCGGGGCGAGGGTCATAGGTGCGTCCCGAGCCTCTCGAAGAACGGCGCAATCTACGGACGGACACGACGTCGCGAACCCGGTCACCGACGGCGTACCGGAGAGTTCCCACAAACACCCCGCGACGCCGGCACGCGAGGTGTTATGCCCAACCTTACGCGTCGAGCGGCCCGGCCCGCCGTGCGCCCCCTGGTCCCTGCCCGCAGGCGGCGGCTGCGCCAAAGCCCCCGGAAGCCCTCCCGAGGGCGGAGGTTCCCTCCCGTGGGTACCGCGTCACCACAGGCGCTGGTACTCGCGGGCAGCCAGCGGGTTCACCGCCGGGTTGATCAATGCCGACCGGACATCGCCGGCCCGGTCCCCGTTGGAGTAAGCCTCATAGGCGAGTATGTCGGCATTACTGACGAACAGTTCGTGCATCTTCGCCACAAACAGGGCGTTGTCGCCACCGGCCTGGCCAAGTGCCCCGGCCTTCGATCCCTCCTTCGCCACCACACCCCACTCCGGCACTGAGAACAGCTTGTTGTGCAGCCGGGCGAAACGGATCGCCCGGCATAACCCGTCCAGACCATCGCACTGTGCGTCAAAAGTCGCCGAATCCACGCTCGGCGGATACTGATCGTAGGCATCAATGCCGATGACGTCGACGTAGGCGTCCCCGGGATACAGCTCGAACGCGTCGCCCGTCCCGACCGATCCGACCGATCCGTGCGCGCCGAAGTCCCAGTCGAGACGAACCCGCGGGGCGGCCCGGCGGATCGCGGCTGCGGCGTTGCGGTAGCACCTGATCCATAACGTGGGGTTGGACGCGGACCACGCGAACCGCGTGCCGTTGAACTCCCATCCCAGCCGGACGAACGAACTGCCACGGCCCTCGGCCACGAGCCAGCGCCCGAAATCGCGCCAGTAGCCGTCGTACCCGCCCGCGGCACAGTCCGCCAGGTTGCCCCGGTCCGGTCCGGACTCCGGGAACAGCGGCTGGCTGATGACCCACGTGCCGGAAAAGCCCGCGAAGCGGGCGCGGTCGTTCCCGATCCACGGCCGGACGATTGTCTGCCAGCCTGACCGATCGGTGTAGGTGACCACCACATCGTTGGGTCGCCCGCGAAAGCTCGCCCACGCGTCCGCCTCGGCAAGCGTCCCAGCGGCCACGCCGCTGGGGAAGCGCCCCGCATGAGATGCCGGCGCGACCCTCGGTATCCCCGCCGCGGCCGCCTCGTCACCGACGGCCGCGGCGCCCACGGACGCATCCGCTGTGGTCATTGCCGTGGCCACTACCGTCGGAATGCCGTCCATGCCGCCGCCGGACAGCAGCGGTGAGGCTGGCGGGCCTGATCCGGTCTGGCGCGCTCCAACCGGAGTCAGCCGCCAGGCGATCAACGCGAGAAGCACGGCGATGACGATGCCCGCGCCGGGCAGCAGCCGGCGGCCCCACCGAGCACGGCGCGGTCCCGATCGCTGCGGCCCCGCCGCCCCGACACGCTGTCGGCCAAGGCGCCGCACTCAGCCCCCCATACCGCCGGGCCCCCGTGCGCACGAAAAAATCACGATTGCACACCCCTCGACCATTCAAGGATCTTCGATGGCACGGCCGCGAAGCACCAAAGACCGGCACAGCTGACGTGGACCAGCCGCGATCTCGGATACCCCGACGAACTGTAACGAAAGAGATCCGACCGGCGGCGGGCAGCCCAGCCGAACCCGCCCCTACCGATACCCACAATGATCAGAAACACCGGCCGCATGGAGAGCCGAGCACCCGCCTGCCCCGCCCCAAACGGACGCCGCCAGGAATGCGGCCCACCCCGCGGGGGAACAACCTGTCACGCGTTCCATCCTGGCCAGCTGATGAGTCATGGGAGATGAAGAAAATCATGACGGCGGACAGCAGGCCAGCCGAAAACAGGCAGCCAGCAATAAATCATCCTGTACCGGATATACCGGCCGTCATGCTGTGCGGCGGCATGGGAACCAGATCGCGCGAGACGTTCGAAACACGCCCTGGCCGCATGCCGCGCTCCCCCGGTGAGGCGAGCCATGATGACGGGGCACGGGCTGTCGGGACACGCCTGTACGACCTGGTCGCCGAGCTCACTCCCGGGATGCGCAGCATCACCGGCGACGGCGTCCGCAAGACGCTGGCAACGGTCCGCGGAGCCCTCGAAGGAGCCCTCGAACCGGCGCTTCCCTTCGCCGTGCGCGAGGTGCCCACCGGGACACCGGTACTCGACTGGACGGTACCGAAGGAGTGGAACGTCTCGCAGGCCTGGCTGGCCGGCCCGGACGGCCGGCGCGTCCTCGACGCCGCGGACAACCCGCTGCACCTGCTTAGCTACAGCGTACCCACGCACACCCGGCTGTCTCTGCCTGACCTGCTACCGCACCTGCACTCCCTGCCCGACCATCCCGACTGGGTGCCCTACCGCACCTCCTATTACCACGAGACCTGGGGGTTCTGCCTGAGCGACCGGCAGCGCCGCGAGCTGCCGGACGGTGAGTACGAGGTGCATATCGACACGACGCTCACCGACGGCTCGCTGACCTTCGCCGAGATTGCACTGCCCGGCAGCAGCCCGCGGGAATTTCTTGTCACCACTCATGTCTGCCACCCCGGCATGGCCAACGACAACGCCTCCGGCATCGCCACAGCCACCCTGCTCGCCGCGGCGCTCGCGGACCGGCCCCGGCGGCTGAGCTACCGGTTCCTGTTCATTCCCGGAACAATCGGGGCAATCACCTGGCTCGCCCACAACCGCGAGAAGGTCGGCCGCATCGAGCACGGCCTCGTGCTGACCGGGCTTGGCGACCGTGGGCAGCCGACATACAAACGCAGCCGGCGCGGTGACGCCGGCATCGACCGCGCCGCGACGCGGGCGCTGAAGGAAACAGGCCGGCCGTACAACGTGATCGATTTCTCGCCCTACGGCTATGACGAGCGCCAGTTCTGCTCCCCTGGTTTCAATCTGCCGGTGGGTCGATTCGGCCGCAGCCCACATGGCACGTACGCGGAGTATCACACGTCCGCCGACAATCTGGGCTTCGTGACAGCGACAAGTCTCAACGACTCCTTTGACATCATCCTGCGCACGATCGAGATCTGTGAACGGGACCGGACCTGGACCAGCGCATCCCCGTTCGGGGAACCACAGCTGGGACGGCGCGGCCTGTATCGCTCGATCGGCGCCACCCTGGACCGCGAGGCTGCCGAGATGGGTCTGCTGTGGGTCCTCAACCTCGCTGACGGCACCTACAGCATGATCGACATAGCCGACCGCGCGGATCTGCCGTTCAACACAGTCGCGGACGCGGCGGACGCACTCGCGGCGGTGGGCCTGTT
>NZ_CAKJTM010000021.1:0-83681 GCF_917627345.1 Protofrankia sp. CiP3
TTAGTGCGGAACGGAACTCGGCAAGTCCATCCGGCGAACGTGGCTGCCCGGCCTCTCCCAGGGATTTTTCAAAGTCCGTGGGGTGTGTTGTGGCTGGTCAGCGGGGGTCAGAGAGTCAGGATCTGGAGGGCCCGCTTGGGATCGCGGGCGTTGCTGCGGGTCTCTCGGGTGAACCGTGTTACTCCCAGTAGTCGAAACAGGTTGATGACGAGGTTGGTGATGGCGGCCCACAGTTGGGGGTTGTCGCCGGTACGGAGCAGGGAGGCATCCTCGCGCCAGATGACATCCCGTAGCCAATGTGTGTGCTCCACAGTCCAATGATCACGAACATACGTGGCGAGTTCGGCGGCGGTGACCTTGTCGAGGGCCAGACTGGTGATCACGTGGACGGTGGTTGTGGTGGTGGTCTTCCGGGTGACGCGGTGCCGGCCGGTGCCGCGGGTGACGGTGCGGGTGGTCCGGCGGCGGATCCGGGCGACAGTGCGGGCATGCGGATAGCGGGCGCGGATCGCGGCGCCGGCGGTCGCGGTCGGACGCGCTACGCGAGACCGACCCGGACGGCCGTGTCCGGCTCGCTCCGACTCACCCGTTCCTCGACCCGGCGGTGCGGGTCGAGGCCTCCTACCAGGCCGGCCAGCAGGCTGTCGCGGTCGACGGGAAGGAGTCCCGCGGCGCGAAACGCGGCGGGATGCCCAGGGTGCACCTGCTCGGCGCGGTCGTCCACGCTCTGCGCATGCTGGTCGCCCAACAGCGGGTGGAGAATAAGACCACCGAGGTCAGGCACGTCGCCTCACTCCTCGAACCGCTACCGCTGCGTGACATGGTGATAACGGCCGATGCTCTCCAGACGAACGTGGCGAATACCCTCTACCTGCGCCGGATGACGCTGGCGCACTACCTGCTGCCGGGCTCCGTACCGGCGACAACCCCCAACTGTGGGCCGCCATCACCAACCTCGTCATCAACCTGTTTCGGCTACTGGGAGTAACACGGTTCACCCGAGAGACCCGCAGCAACGCCCGCGATCCCAAGCGGGCCCTCCAGATCCTGACTCTCTGACCCCCGCTGACCAGCCACAACACACCCCACGGACTTTGAAAAATCCCTGCTGCAGGTGAGGCTTGCTGCGGTTGCGACGCCGTAGAACGCAATGCTGGCCGTGGGTAGGGTCATGGCGACGATCACCGAGTCGAGTCGATAGATTATTTGTGCCCCGACAGCGGTTGGGAACGCTATGGTCGCGCTGAGTACAAGTGATCGAGCTGGGACGGCGCTGCGTAGTCCATGCAACGCATTCAAGCCACCCAGAGTCCGGACGAGCACTCCGACCGCGGGAATAGCGACGCCAGCCCCCGAAGCGAGAATCCAGACACCGACATCGCGTGTGCCGGCGAACCAGGCGGTTACCAGCAAAAGCAGACTCCCGAGCATGGGGATGAGCCGTACGGCCTGGAACTCGCCGGTCATCCGGGATCGTCGTTGCGCCATACCGGAGGCTAGGGACGAGGCGACACCGCCCGCGGTGGCTGCCACCGCGCCGATGATCGCGGGTGCATCCAGCCATGGCTGAACGTGGGTGGCCGCAAGTGTCCCGAACAGCGCGCATCCCGCAAGTGCCACCGCCGTGACCTGGGCAAGCAACGGGCCGACGAGGTCGCTGTCGGATCCATGGTCGGTGACTACCGCCTGCGTCACGCCGAGGGTGAGCACGACGGCCGCCACACCGGCCATGGTTTGGGTGGCCGCGAAGGCTCCCCGATCGTTTGGGCCGAGCACCCGTGCAGTCACAATTCCCGACGCCATGCCGATGAGCATCCCGGAAGCGTTGCCCGCGGCGACGGCGATTGTGGACGGTATGGCTAGGCGTCGTGACCTCCGGTGCTGGGCGGTCCGTCGTCCAGCCTGCGGTCCACGGGTGTCGGTGCTGCTGATGACCTCGGTGTTTGATGGAGTCACTTCGGGGCGTTTGCTGTATCGGTTGTGGCGTGGGCTGGCGACGACCAAGCGGTTGCCTGGGCTGTCGCAGCCGCCGCGGCCAGGACATGGAATGTGGAGTCCAGGCCGCAGGCTGATGCCTGGTCACCGCTCCGGCCCCCGATCCGCCGACGGAACTCCTGGACAGCTGCGCTGTGCCCCTTGTCCTGCTGGCCGTGCCAGACGCTGCGCCCGGCGACGCTCAGATCGCGGAAGTCGTCGAGGACGAGATGCAGATCGCCCGCGAGAGCTTCCATGCGTTCTTTGCCGATCCCGGGCGGGCGGGCCGAGGAGTACACGATGACCGAGGTCGACCCGTCAGCGTGCCCGAGAACGACCGTCACGTCGTCGACAGCCGGAGCGCCCTGGGCTCCGGCGGCGTGCGTCTGCATCGATATGATCTTTGAGGGATTGAGGAAAAGGCAGGTATCGACGAAGTGGCAAACCTCCCCGAGCAGCCGTCCGCCCTGGCGGCGATCGGCGTACCAGTGCTTGTCGCTGACCGGTCCGGCCGCGACCCGGTAGACCAGCGTGAGGGGAGATGTCCGGCGCTCAAGCTGCTCCCGGGCGAGTGCGACAGCAGGCGACCAGCGACGGTTGAAACCGACGAAGAGGACCCGGTCATTACGGCGTGCGGCGGCATCGACCTTCTCCAGCTCCTCGAAGGACAGCGCGAGCGGCTTCTCGCACCAGACATGGCAGCCCGCGTCGAGCGCCGTCACGACCAAATCGGCGTGGGAGTCGTGCGGGGTTGCGATGACGACCACGCTGACATCGGGATCGGTGATGACGCCCTCCGCGCTGCCCGCGACTTTGGTGAACCCCGCGCGTTCGCCGAACCGCCTGGCCGTCAGGCCACTGGCGGAGCTCACCGCTACGAACCGGTCGAAGCCGGCAGCACGGAAGGCCGGGAGCAGCACAGTGGACGAGAAGGCTCCGGAGCCGATCCAGCCCACTCCGTGGCGACCGCCGGAGGCGGCCGGCCTGTCCGTGTCCACGGCACGGCGCTGTCCTGGCAGGCCCGGCAGTTTTGGTATCCCAGGTAGCTCCAGCAGGCGCGGCCGATGCGCCGCGCTCGTCCGCGGCGTGGGAAGGACGATGGTTTCCCTGAGCGTTCGGGTGGTGTCATAGTCGAAGCGGATGGCCAGGTACGGCTCGCTCCCGCTCTCGATCAGGGTGTAGGCAGCGGTCGCGTCGTCGATGGCGAAACTGTGTGTGACGAGATCCTTGACTGTCAGCCGGCCAGTGGCGAGCAGATCAAGGACGGCCTCCAGATTGCGGCCTTCGGTCCAGCGGACCTGCCCGGCTGGGTAGTCGACTCCCCAGTCCTCGTACGCCCGCTCGTAGCGTCCAGGCCCGTACGAGCGCGCGAAGCGTACCGACAGTTCCCGGTCGTAGAAGGGGGTGCGGTCCAGATCGAGGCCGACGTCGCCGACAACCACGACCGTGGCGCGGTCCCGGCAGCGAGCCGGCACCCGGGCCATCAGTTCCGAGGTTTGTGTGGCGGCGCAGACCAGCACAGCGTCGGCGCCCCGGCCGCGGGTCCACCGCAGCACATCAGCGGTTGTCACCTCGCCCTGTTCCCGCAGCGCGCGGACGCCGGCCCGCGCGGCGGCGGCCAGCGGCAGATCGGCGATGTCGACACCGGCCACGTCGCATCCGCTCGCGAGCGCGATCCGGGCGGCGAGCTGGCCGACCAGCCCGAGGCCCGCGACCACCACTTTCGCGCCTGGTCCGACATCGGCGAGGCGGAATCCGTGCAGGGCGATCGAAGCGACTGTGGCGAACGCGGCGTCGGTGGCCTCGACCCCGTCCGGAACAGGTACGCAGAGCAGACCGGGCACCGCCTGCACCTCGGCATGGTTGGCCCAGCCGGCCCCGCCGGTTGCGACAAGCCGGCCCGGGGAGATTCCGCTGACCATCTCTCCGATTTCCACCACGATGCCCGCAGCGCTGTAGCCGAGCGGTACGTCTCCGCCGAGCCGCGTCTGAACTGCCCGGACGGCTGTGGAAATCCCGTCGGTCCGGGCCCGCGCCGCCACCTGGCGGACCAGGTCGGGACGGGCCCGAGCCTTCGCCACCAGCCCTGACTGGGCAAGTGCCGTCACCGCTCGTTCGGTGCCGGGGGAGACGATGCTCGCCATGGTCCGGACGAGAACCTCGGTGGGCCCGATCCTGGGGGCGGGAACGTCGAGGACCTCGACCGCGCCACCCCGGATAGCCTGTACCACCTGTTTCATGTTCGTCCCGCCTTCTCCAGCTGCAGGCCGCGCGCGTTCCTGCCGGTTTTCCCGGTCGTCTGCCGGACGGCATCGAGGTCCGTGCGGATCTCGATCGGCAGTTGCGCGTCGATGACATAGACGGCGGTGAGTGCCGGCACCGTGTGCTGCCACCCGACGGCCCGCCGGGCCGGGCGGAGGTCCCAGCGCCCTGACGATCGTGGTGCGGCGGTGGCACCCGCATCGGTGACTCGGGTATGCAGGATGATCTCTTGCCCGGCCGCAGTGCGGATCCGCACGGTGCGCGCGGGGTCCTCCACGGTGGCGCCCGTGTCGGGCGCGAGCGGGAAGTGGACCTCCACCTGGTGGCGTCCAGAGCCGGTCACCCGATCGTCGATGCGCACCCGATCGGCTGTGACGCGGAAGCGGCGTTGGTGTGTCGGGTGTCCAGGCAGCTTCCGGTAGCCGTCGTGGGACGCGGTGAGTGCGGCCTCGCCGCCGTCCACCGCCATCTGGATGATCGTCGGACGGGCCCGGCGGCCGGCTCGGAACGAGCCCCAGACCTCGGTCGAGTCGATCCCGTCGATGACGACCGTCGCGTGCGCCGCGGTGGAGCGCTCGGCGTCGCGGCCAGGCCCTGGCTCATAGGTCGAGGTCGCGGTGTCGACGATCAGCGGGGCGCCGTCCCACCAGAGCAGGAAGGCGAGCGTGTCGGCATGGGCGTGCGCGGGCAGCGTGTCCGGGCACGCGGGCCCGACGTCGGCGAGCAGATGCCAACGTCCCGCACGCAGGGCCGCGAGACCGGTCTCGGCGAGCAGCCGGAACCCTGCCGGGCTCCGGCCGGACGTCTGCCTCGTGGATGTGACTCCACCGGGCAGCAGGTCGGCGACGGCGTTGACGGGGACCGGGTAACCGTCGTTGAGCAGGGGCACGCTGCCGTCCGGCCCGACGACCACGCGCAGCCACTGCCGCATGCGGATGACCGCGTCGGTCAGCTCGTCGGGTATCGCCGCCGCGGTGGCCGCCAACAGGCCGACCACGTCGTCGAGATCGGCGAGTACCTGGCAGTGGTAGGCGGGAGCCCGTTCGAAGTGACCGCCGTCGGTCAGCACCTGATGACAGACCTCGGCGCGCAGCATGTCGACCCACCGGTGGCGCCTTCCGGTGTCTCCGATGGTGACCGCCAGGCCGATCAGGGCCTTGAGGTTCTTGATGAGATGGTTGCCGCCGACGTCGGTTTCCAGGTGGAACCGCAGGAAGGCCTCGTGCCGGCCGAGGTCCACGCGCATCGTCGGCGTGACCGCGCTGTTGCGGACCAGCGGTTCGAACAGCGCGCACAGCGTCCATGCGCGCAGTGACGCGACGTAGGGCGCCCAAGCGGTGCCACGGGGAGCCGCGGTGGTGGTCCGCCAGGACGTGTAGAGCCGGGCGAACACCGACCGGGCCTGATCGCGGTCGGGATGGACCGTCAGTGACCAGGCCCAGTCCCAGTAGTGCAGATGGTAGCGCCACAGCAGCGGCGCGTCGGCCTGCACCCAGTCGGCCGCGCGTGGGTTCTCGCCGGGCCGGTACAACCGGCGGGTGTGGCCGAGCAGGGTCAGCGATCCGTCCAGGATCTCGGTCGGGTCCGGTCCGGTGTCGGCGTGGCGCCCGTCGAACGGCACGAATGAGCGCGGCCAGTTATCGCCAGCCGGCGCGGCCAGGCCGAGCATCCGTTCGGCGGTCCGGGGCATCCGGGAGGCGAATGCTCGTTGGGTGCGCAGGCGCGCGCGAGCGGCGATCTGCCCCGGCTGAAGGTGCGCGACGGTGCGGAGATATCGGCCCGCTTGCGTGCCCGCGGAGCTGGTGACAGTACCGGGATCGAGGTCCGGCAGATGACGAAGAACCGTCATACCAGTAGCTCCGCTTCGGCTCGGATGCCCTGCTGGAATGGCCGCGGGTCGAAGCCGAGGTCGGCGGCCGCGTCGTCGATGGGGAACGCCTTGTCCTCAGCGAGCCGGGCGATCTGCTCAGCACGCAGCTTCGGTCTGGCAGCCAGTCGTTCGTAACCGCTTACGACCGCGAGAGTGGCTCTCAACGGAAGCGCAACGGTGAGGACCTGGCAACCGACCGCTGCTCCAGCCTCCTTGACGATCGTGCGGAAGGTAAGCGCTTCGGGCCCGGCAATGGTGTACGTCCGACCGATGGTCGTGTCCCGCCGGGCCGCCTCCAACACGGCGGAGGTGAGATCGTCAACATGGACGGGCTGTTGAAGGCGGTTGCCACCGCCGGGCAGTGGCAGCACCTTTGACCTGCGCAGGACGGCTAGCAAGCGGGCCATGTTGCAGTCGTCCGGCCCTCCGTAGATCATCGTGGGTCGCAGGATGGTCCAGTCGAGCCCACTGCCGGTAATCGTTGATTCGGCCTGCGTACGAACTCGTTTCGTCGGGGCCGGGAGCGTTGTGAAGATCGCGGTTGTCGAAATGAAGATCGCACGGTTCAGTCCAGCGTCTTCGGCCGCTGACACGATCATGTCCGCGTGCCCGAACCCGAGCGAGGCAATGTTGATCAGTATGTCGCCATTCGACGCCCGGAAGGCGGCGTCCACCGAAGCCGGGTCGTCAAGGTCGCCGGGAACGGCTTCGGCGCCGGCCTCTTCGAGGGCGCGAATCGCCGCGGCGCTGCGGGCGAACCCGACCACATGATGACCTTCGCCGATCGCGCGGGCGACGACTCGGCGCCCCAGGAACCCGGTTCCACCAGTCACCAGCATCCTCATGTCAGCTCCCGCTGCCCGGTAGCGGTTGTCCGGACGGTTGCGGACGCCGGGGAGACGGCGGCCGGCCGACCGTGATCGGCTCAGCGACATTCGCCGTCCGCTGCTTCGGCACGGCGGCCGAGCGGCCCGTCACCTCCTCGAGGAGGGTGCGATAGCGGCGCGCGAGCACCGCGCGGTCGAAATGATCCGTGACGTACGCACGCCCCGCCACGCCCATTGCCTTGCGCCGGTGCGGATCGCCGGCCAGGCTCCGGATCGCGTCGGCGAGCGCGGTGGGGTCTTCCGGCGGAACGACAACACCGCCCGCCGCGGCGAGAATGCGGGCAGCCTCACCGGCGAGTGCGCCGATGACTGGGCGTCCGGCGGCCAGCAGTTCGAACATCTTCGACGGGATGAACGTGGTGAACAGGGGCACGTCCCGCAGTGGGACAAGGCAGATGTCGGCCGCGGCGACGATTCCCGCAACCTCGTCGCGGCGTACCGCAGCATGCATGGTGACGTTGGTGAGACCACGTTCGGCCACCCGGTCGGCGACTCGCTGCCGGTCGGCTCCCTCGCCGACGAAGGCGATGTGTACGGGTTCTCCGGCGAGTTCGGCGGCCGCGTCCACGACTGAGGGCAGGCCTTGGGAGATCCCATGGGCGCCGATGTAGACCACGAGGGTGTCGCCGGATCGGGCACCCAGGGCTGCCGAGGGCGGATCGGACGGGCTGAACCGGCGCAGATCGGCCCCGTTGTGAATGGTGTGGACCTTCCTGGCCGGGATGCCGCGCCCGATGATGTCATCCCGGAAACCGTCGGTCACGGTGACGACGGCGTCCGCGGCCCGGTAGGCGGCGAGCTCCAGACGTTCGAGCACGGCGATGACACGGCGGTTACGCAGCACCCCGAGCTGCACGAAGATCGCCGGCCATAGGTCGCGGACCTCGACCACCAGGCGGGCCCGCCGCAGGCGCGCCAGCAGCCATGCCGAACCGAGCGGGAAGAACGTCGGCGACGACACGACGATGACGTCGGCCCCACCGGCTGCCCTCCCGCCGAGCAGCACGCTGGTCACCATGAACGACAGGTGACCGAGAGCCCGCCGCACGATGCCCTCGTTCGGCGTCGCGTACACCCACGTCCGTACCACGCGGTAACCGTCGTGGTGTTCGACTCGTCGCCACGCACCGCGGTACTCCGGCGGGATGATTCCGGTGGGGTGGTTGGGCATCCCGGTCAGGACTGTCACGTCGACGCCTTCTGCGGCCCATTCCCGGGCAGTCTCGGCGAGCCGGGCCTGCGGGGCGCCGACCTCGGGTGGGAAGTAGTGGGTGATCAGAAGCACCCGGAGCCGTTGTGTAGTCGCCTTTGCGGTCATCGGGCTACCTCGACTGTGAGTACGTGATGGAGGCGGACTTCACGGATCTCCCTTGAGCGAGGAACGGCCTAGAGCGACCGGCAATAGGGGACGCGGCATCGCGGGGTTGGGGCACGCACCTATTGCCGGTCGCTCTTAGTACGCGCTGTCAGTGCTTCAGAGCTTAGCGTGCCTATCTGGATACGATCCGTATGCACACTGCGGGCGCGGCGGCCGGAGCCTCGCCCCGCCGCGCCATCGACCACGCAGGGAGTCCGTCGTGCATGTGCTCTTCGTTGCCGGTGCTCGACCCAACTTCATGAAGGTCGCGCCGGTTCTCGCCGCGATCCTCGCCCGTCGCGCACGGGCTACGCTGGTGCACACCGGGCAGCACTACGACAGCGCAATGAGTGGTGTGTTCTTCGATGAGCTCGGCCTGCCCACCCCGGACCACTTCCTCGGGGTCGGTTCGGGCAACCACGCGGCCCAGACCGCAGGTGTGATGACGGCGTTCGAGCCGCTGCTCGAAGACGTCCGCCCGGATGTTGTCGTGGTGGTCGGTGACGTCAACTCCACGCTGGCCTGTGCGCTGGTCACGGCGAAGTCAGGTGTTCCGCTCGCCCATGTCGAGGCGGGCCTGCGCAGCCGCGACTGGTCGATGCCGGAGGAGGTCAACCGCGTGGTGGTGGACCGGGTCGCCGACCTGCTGCTCGTACCGTCCGCGGAGGCCGCGGACAACCTCCGGCGCGAGGGCTACCGGTCGGACCAGATCCATCTCGTCGGCAACGTCATGGTCGACACCCTGCTCACGAACATCGAGCGGGCGCGGGAGGGGCCGACTTTGTCCCGGCTCGGCCTCGCGCCGGGCGGGTATGGGCTGGTGACGCTGCACCGCCCGTCCAACGTGGACGACGCGGACGTTCTTGCGGGCCTGCTCGGAGCCCTCGCAACGGTGGCAGTGCGATGCCCACTCATCTTCCCCCTGCATCCCCGGACCCGGGCACGCATCAACGGCCGGCTCCCGGCAGGTGTGACGGCGCTTCCGCCCGCCGGCTACCTCGACTTCCTGGCTCTGCAGGCCGGCGCGCGGCTTGTCCTGACGGATTCCGGCGGGGTCCAGGAGGAGACGACCGTGCTGGGGGTGCCCTGCCTGACGTTGCGTAACACGACGGAACGCGCAATTACTGTCACTGAAGGTACCAATCAGATCGTCGGCACCGATCCCGAACGGATCGTCGAGGCGGCGGAGAGTGCGCTCACTTCGCCGCCGCCGCCGCGGCGGCCCGCTCTGTGGGATGGCTGTGCTGGCAGGCGAATCGCGGAGGTGCTTCTCGCGGGGGCCTACGGTCGGCCCGGCAGCCGGCCGACCGAAATCCTGCCGGATGTCCTTGTCGAACCGGCCACCGGCGACAGCGGTGTCGCTGTCGATGTCGTCCGCCAGCTCGCCCCGTAGGTCGCCGGCTGCTTGTTCGGACCACATTGTGGCCGCCTCGGCAGACCACGCCGTCGGTGTTCAGGCATTGTGTGATCGGTGCCAGACGGATGGCCATGGTACGGGTGACAGCCAGGGCGAAAAGGCCCCGGAGAGGCGCCGAAGCTCTGCATTCCGGACGAGTCCAGCAGGTTATCCTCTGATATCTCAGATGAGGCATCCGGCACGTCTGCATTTCGGGGGAAATGATGTTTGTCCACAGTGGCGGCCGTCTCGGCCACAAGCCTGCGGCCACGCCGTCGGCTCAATGGTGAAGCTGCTCGCGCCCGGCCGTCGGGCGCGGCTCCGGGCTGTCTATGGATACATGTTACCGAGGGTTTCTTCAGCTGATTCTGCTGCTTCCACCCTTTCCACTGTTTCCACGGATATCTTTTCAACGACACGGGTAACCGCGCCGGGCCAGGCCGGCGAGCGGGTCGGTTCCTCTACCGCAGGCACTGCGCCGATGACGGCGGAACCGGCGCCGCTTGTCGGTCTCGTCGCCACCGCCATCCCGGTCTGGACGATGTTGTTGATTGTCGCGACACTGCTGACCTGGCCGATGGCGTACGCCGAGTTCGTCTCGTTGCTGGGGAGCGGTATGTGTCTCGCCGCTGTGATCTTCCTGGTTGAACTGGCTGGACTGGCTGTCCGCTTCCGGCCCACGGATCGCGAGAGTCAGCCTGACCGCCCCGGCCGTGAGTGTGGGCGGGTCGACGAACTGACCGGCCTGGCCAACCGGCACGGCTTTCTCGACCAGGCCACCAATGCGTTCGCTGATATCTCGGGCAGCTGTTCCGTAGGGGCCGGAGGCCCCGAGCGTACGCGGCCCGGATCCTCCGGTTATGTTTCCTTCGTTCTACTGCTGATCGACATCGATCGGTTCAATGAGATCAACGGCAGCCTGGGAAACGAATACGGCGACCGCCTACTGGTTGAGGTAAGCCGGCGGATCAGCGTGGTCAGGAGGCCGAGGGATATCCTCGCACGAGTCGGTGGGGATGAGTTCGTGCTGCTGCTGCACGGCATCGATGCGCAGCGGGCCCGGACAGTGGCGGCCGAGACGTTGGCTCGTGTCCGCAACGCTCTGGGGGTGCCGTTCGTCCTGGCCGGGATGCGGGTACCGCTGGAGGCGAAGATCGGAATCGCCGTTGCTCCCGAGCACGGTCGCGACGTTGGTGAATTGCTGTGTAACGCCGCCATTGCCCTGCGCGAAGCGAAGAAGGCACATACTGGTCACAGCGTGTACGACACACGGCTGGTTCGGCCCAGCCCGGCCCAGTTACGGCTGCGTACCGAGCTTCGCGCGGGCCTTCAAGGCGGGCAGATCGAACTGCGCTACCAGCCCAAGGTGGATCTGCGCACGGGCCGGGTCAGCGGGATGGAGGCGTTGGTGCGATGGCGCCATCCCACTGACGGCGTCCGCTCGCCGGACATTTTTCTCCCCGATATGGAAGCAGCGGGTCTGATGCCGGAGCTGACCTTGCTCGTCCTGCGGATGGCACTGGGCGAGTGCGCACGCTGGCGGGCGGCCGGGGCGGAGCTGTCGGTGTCGGTGAACGTTCCCGTGTCCGTGATCGTCGACTCCACCTTCGTACCTGTGGTGCACGATGCGCTCGGCGCGGCCGGAGTCCCTCCCGCCGCGTTCTGCGTGGAGATCACCGAGGATTCCGTGATGACGCGGCGTGAAGATGCCCAGCGCACGCTCGCCCGATTACGGGCGCTTGGCGTCCGGGTCAGCCTTGACGATTACGGCACCGGCTACTGCTCACTGGCCTACCTGCGTGATCTTCCGGCGGATGAGCTCAAGCTCGACAGGGTCTTCCTTCGTGACATCGAGTGGGACACTTCAGCCGCGGAGATCGTTCGTTCGGCTATTGCCCTGGCGCATACGCTCCGGCTGCGGATGGTCGCCGAAGGCGTCGAGACCATCCGGTTGTGGGCGCTGTTGGCGGCCTGGGGATGCGACGAGGCACAGGGCTATTTCATCTCTCGGCCGATGACCGGCGACGAGGTCCTGCCCTGGTTGGGCCAGTGGGCCCGGCGCCCTCGGTTATTTCAGGAAATGATCATTATGGGTGGTGATATGACGGTAGAGGTCAGCCGGTCATGCGTGCGGCGAGAGTCAGGAGCTCAAGTGGCCACGCCAGCGCGGCGCTGATCTGTTCGGCGCAGCACCGAAACGCCTCGATCGAGGCTCCGACCGGGTCGGCGATGTCGTCGTCGGTGGGACGCTCAGGCCGGGTCAGGCCCCGACGCCTCACCGCGAGGGCAACCAGCGCGTCCCCGTATGCCGGCAGCGAGCCGGCCGCATCGCAGTCGGAGGGGAGGTCGGTGGAGACGATGTCCGCAGGGGTGATTCCGGTGGTCAGACGGGCGAACTCCCGCAGCGTGAAGGTACGGCGCACGGCTTTCGGCACCATCGTCACAACGATGCCGCGGTGTTTGCGCTCCGCGCACAGCACGAGGCCGGCGCTGCGTACCGTATCGACGTCGATGCGGTACGCAGCGAAGCCAGCTGGGTTGAGGCCTCGTTCGGCAAGGACCGTCGCGGTGTGGGGGTGCATGGGCGCGTAGGCACGGGCGTGTGTCCCGGCACTGCTGACGGTCACCGAATCCGTCTCGGCGCCCAGACCGGCCCGTAGCGCCGCGGCGGCGACGTATTCGGCCGTCGGTGACCGGCACATGTTGCCCCTGCAGACCATCAGCACGTGCCACGGTGCGGGCACAGCGCTGGGAGGTGGCGCGATGGGGCCGGCTCCAGAGCTCATCACGCCGCCGGCGTGTTGCGGGCCGGGTCGGGCCGTCCTGCGGCTCCGGTGTGCTCCGCCGGGAGGCGACCATTTCTGTCTGCGACCGTCCTGGCACGTCTGGTGGCCGTGAGGAGGCGAGGCAGCATGAGGTATCCGCAGATGAGCAGGATGGCCAGGGCAGCGGAGCCGAGTCGTACCGCAGGTGCCGCACTGTAGCTGATGAGACCGAAAGCCGCGCTGGCCGCGGTCACCGCTGAAACGAGCAGCGTGGCGCGGGTATGTGATCCTCCTATCACCGTGAGCCGCTGGTAGACGTGGTCACGGTGCGGCGTGTACCAGCCCTTGCCGGAGCGGACCCGTCGCGCCAGGGTGCAGGACGTGTCAGCGAGGTAGACCAGAAGCGGCGCGACAACGGTCTCAGGCCGAACTCCGTGCGCTACCGCGGTCAGTGCCAGGACGGCGATCATTGCGCCAAGAGCGTAGCTGCCCACGTCACCAAGAAAGATCTTTGCATGCGGGAAGTTGTAGGGGCCGAAACCGAGCGCGACGCCGACCGCCATGGCGCCGCCGTAGCGCAGGGCATCGAGCCCTTCCCAATGCCCGACAAGCGCGAAGGCAATGCCGGTCACGAGGGTCTGGCCGGCGGAGATACCGTTGATGCCGTCCATGAAGTTAAAAGAGTTGGTGAAACCAGTGATCCACAGCGCCGCCGCGCAGGCGGCCGGCAGCACGAGCTGGACAGGTAGCTCCGGGCGGGCGACAACGAACCAGGCCGCGACCGTTGTACCTGCCGCAGCTATCTGGAGGCCGAGCCGGCGCGGTGCGGGGATGCCGTGGACGTCCTCGATGAGGCCGATGAGACCGAACAATGCGACCGCGACAACCACTACGAACACCTCAGGAGGGGGCATGACCGCCGGATCGATGACGGGGACCAGCGTTCCCGTGAACAGCCCGAGGGCGACGGCCACGCCGCCGCCTCGGTAGGTCGGCACCAGATGTGACGATCGTTCGGTCACCTGGTCGACTGCCGCAAGGCGGCGCATCCAATTGATCACGATTGGTGTCATGGTCATGGTGACCAGGAGCGCGACCACTGCCGAGAGCACCACGTCGTCCGCCACTCCTTCAGGTCCGTTCTCGAGTGCCACCGGGATGGCCACTTTATGTAGCAGTAAAATTACTCCCTGTGTTGCCAACTCTGCGCCGTGTCGCATCGGGGGTCGCGGCTGAGGTCTGAGTTCGGGTGCGTTTCCGGGTGTGCTTCCGTTGCGACACGCACCGCGGCGTCCCTCTCGGCAATCTCTTGATCTGCGACTCTCTGCGTATGAGTCGTTGCGGAAAGTTGGTTGTTGTTGGCCAGGGCTACGTGGGCCTGCCGTTGGCGATGCGGGCGGTCGATGTCGGCTGGTCGGTCGTCGGGATCGAGATCGACGAAGGGCGGGTCAAACGGCTCGGCATCGGCGAGTCGTACGTGGAGGACATCCCGGACTCGATCGTGGCCGCCGCACTCGAAAGTGGTCGTTACTACGCGTCCTCCCACTACGCGGACGCCGCCGGGTTCGACGTGGCTGTCGTGACGGTTCCGACGCCGCTGCGGGAGGGCGTTCCGGACCTGTCCTACATCGAGAGCGCCGGGCGCAGCCTCGGTGCGCAGCTGGTGGCCGGGGCGACCGTGGTGCTGGAGTCCACGACGTACCCCGGCAGCACCGACGAACTGTTCGGGCCTCTGCTGGAGGAGTCCTCCGGGCTGGTCGCTGGGGACTCGTTCTTCCTCGGATACTCGCCGGAGCGGATCGACCCGGGCAATCCGACCTGGAACCTGGTCAACACCCCGAAAGTAGTCTCGGGGATCGACGCGGCGTCGCTGCGGGCCGTACGGGAGTTCTACGACACCCTCGTCGAACGGACCGTGCCGGTGGCGTCCACCCGTACGGCGGAACTGACCAAGTTGCTGGAGAACACCTTCCGGCACGTCAACATCGCTTTGGTGAACGAGCTGGCGATGTTCGCCCACGAGCTGGGGGCCGACGTCTGGGAGGCCGTCGAGGCGGCGTCGACCAAGCCGTTCGGCTTCCTGCGCTTCACCCCCGGCCCCGGCGTGGGCGGGCACTGCCTGCCGATCGACCCGTCCTACCTGTCGTGGCGGGTGCGGCGCAGCCTCGGGCGTAGCTTCCGGTTCGTGGAGCTCGCCAACGACGTGAACGACAACATGCCCGACCACGTCGTGCGCCGGGCCGTGGAGATGCTCAACCGTCGGCGCATGGCTGTGAACGGCAGCCAGATCCTCCTGCTGGGGCTGGCCTACAAGAAGAACACCGGCGACACTCGGGAGTCCTCGGCGGTGCGGGTCGCCGCTCTGCTCGCCGCTCTCGGCGCGGACGTGCGAGCCGCGGACCCTCACGTCGACGGCTCCTGCCTGCCGTCGGGCGTGGCCTTTGTCGAGGCGGACGCCCAGGAACTGGCCGCCGCCGACCTGGTCGTAGTCCTGGTCGATCACGATGCCTTCGAGCGGGGCCTGGTGGCACGCAACGCCCGCGCCGTTCTCGACACCCGCTGTTGGCTGCCGTCACGGCACTCCGGAGGTCATGGTGATGTTGAGATCGCCGAGGTTGATGTTGCCGGGGTTGATGTTGCCCTCCTGTGACGAACGGTCCTCGTTCCGGCCGTCGAGTGGGTCGCTTGAGCGTTGGCGGCGCCGAGTTCGCCGGCCGGCTGGTGGTACTCGCCTCGTCGTCGGTCGGGCAGTCGCCGGTCAGACCGCGTGAGCGCCGCACGGCCACGGACGGTGCTCCACGTCGTCGACACCGTGAACCGGAGTGGTCTGCTGCCGCGCACCGTCGAGCTGATGAGCCGGCTCGATCCGAGTGAGTTCCGGCTGGTGTTCTGCGCCCTGGCCGACGGACCGGGAGCGTGTGATGACGAGATCCGCTCGCTCGGGGGACAGGTGTACCACTGCCGGCCCGGCCCGTCCTTCCCGCGGGCTTTCTTCCTGTTGCTCCGCCAACTACGGCCGTCGGTAGTCCACTCGTGGGCGCGGGCATCCACCGGGACTGTGCTCGGACTCGCCCGGATGGCCCGGGTGCGCCGGCGTGTCGCCCATCTCCACGACAGCCTGGGCGGGCGGGGCAGCAGTCCGGTGACATGGCTGGGGCGCGCTGTCGACCGGGGCCTGATTGACGCTGGCGCGACCGATCTGCTGGCGGTGTCCGAGACCACCATCCGCAGGTTCTGGTGTTCGCAATGGCGGGCCGACCCGCGCTGCCGGGTGATCTACGACGGATTGGCGGTCGAGCCGTTCGGCGTTGCCATCGCGGCCCGGCGGCGAGCGCTGGAGACCGTGCCGGCGGGCGTCGACATCCCGATCACCATGCTTCACGTCGGACGGCTCGCGACGAACGACACGGACCGGCTTCGCCCGGTGGACATCCTTGCGGCTCTCAGCGCCCGCGGGGCCGACGCCCGCCTGCGGCTCGTCGGGCCTCAGGAGCCCACGGAAACTGCGGCGCTGCTCGCCGCCGCGGTCAGGCATGATGTCCGCGATCGTGTCGAACTGCTCGGGGAACGCGATGACATCCCGCGGCTGCTGGTCGCCGCGTCCTTGTTGCTGGTCACCTCCGACCGCGAAAGCCTGCCCAGCACCGTGCCGGCAGCCTGCGCGGTGGGCACTCCCGTGCTGTCCGCGGACCTGGCCGGCGTAGGGGAGATCTCTCGGCTCCTACCAGGGATCACCATGCTGCCGTTGTCCGCCGCGGACGGGCTCTGGGCCGACGCCGCGCGGGCGCTGACCGACGTCCCGCCGTCCCTGGACGATCGACGGGCCGCGCTGCGGCACTTCGTCCGCTCACCGTTCACGATCGAGAACTGGCAGCGGGAGCTGACCGCGATATGGTCCGAGCCGATTTCCACGGGCCTTCCAGCGCCACGCGGAGAGCTATGATCGATTGATATTCGATCATGATTGAGAATATCTGGTGGAGGAATTCTGGGGGATGGGGCCGGGGGTTTTCCGCAGGCCGTGGTAGCCGTTGCCCGATGTCTGTTCAACCCGCCCGTGGAACAGCCGATGAGCCTTTACCGGCAGGGTTTCCGGGTTGGGCTGGCGCACTGGCGGGGCCGCCACCACGTTCTTCTGTTTTTCCTTTTTCTTTTCGTGTTCGCAGCCGGTTGCCGAGGCGCGGCGGCACAAGTCGTTACGACCGGGGGCTGTCGCCGTAACCTGTGCCGCCGCACCCGCTGAAAGGTACCGGCGGCCCCCACCCCGGTGGGGTGAGTGGGGACGGAGGCGGGGACCGCCGATACCCGTTCGGCCCCGGTGGCCAGGGCACGGTCAGCCGGCCACCGAGGAGCTTGTAGGCATCCTCCGGCCGAACCGAAGACGGCGCGAAAAGGGCCAATATCGCGCCGCCCTCGGCCGGCCGGAGGCGGGAGAAACGATCTCGCATCCAGCCCTCTTCCGCATGTTTCCGGCGGCGGTCGGTGGCTGAACTGTTTGGCAGCTTAGGGCGCTTCAAGCACGTGCGTCTACTCCCAGTTAGGTGACATCCGTCCCTGCGGAATTTGGTTCGCTCGCTGACCGCCGAGCCCTGAAGTTACCGCACCGCGCCGTATACGAGCGAGGCGATTCGCTGTCCCCGGAGCTGCCCGTGTATGAATTCTCGGTTCGCCCCGGCGTATCGCTCATTTTCCGGTACCGGTCCGCTGAAATACATTCAGGACGGTATCGCCGAGGTGAATTCCGCCCTGCCTGGAATACCGGTCGGTGCCACCGGCGCCACGGGTGCCGCCGGTGCGCCCGGCCGGTGCCGGGGCGACGGCCCACCCGGGTCGGTGCCGGTATGGCCACGCCGGCACCGACCCGGTGCGGCGCGGCGCGGTGAGCCGCTGTGTGATGAGCCCTGTGTGGCGAGCCGCGGCGTGCCATGGCGCTGGGGACGATGCGGTCCGGTGTTTTTGATCGAATATTTGCATTATCGAGAATATTGATGTATAGGTCGGATCGCGGTGGTGGTCGGGGCGTGACCCATAGAGACCCGGCGGACAGCGGTCTGGATCAATCCGGGAGCCGTCGTGTCCATGTCACTTCCGGCCGTCCTGTCGGGAGCAGCACGGATGTTGCTGGAGGGGCGCGCCGCACCTGGGCGGCAGGCGTGGATGTGTCGAAAATCGTTACGCTGTGTAAATGAAAATCTTGTGCTTCGCGAAGCTGTGAACCAGGTCGGCACAAGCGCGATCCAGCCAACCGGTAGCCCGACAAATCTGGAAAAAGCGCTAGGTAAGCAGCTCATGGGCGCGCCGGGCGCCGATCTGTGAGGAGACCAACAGCGATCCGGCCGGATAGCGGCCGATGATGTCCGAAGTCGTTAGGCTCACTGCGACAACAGAAAGCACATGACGGCAGAGAGGTTCCCTGACGTGGTTACGCGAGTGGGTGTCAACGGCTTCGGCCGTATCGGCCGCAACTTCTGGCGGGCGCTTCAGGCGAGTAAGCGTAACGACGTACAGATCGTCGCGGTCAACGATCTTACTGATAACAAGACCCTCGCTCACCTGCTGAAGTACGACACGACGCTGGGTACGCTGGCGGAGGCGGTCAGTGTCGGCGATGGTGGGATCAAGGCCGGTGACAGTTTCATCAAGGTGCTCTCCGAGCGTGATCCGGCGGCGCTCCCCTGGGGCGCTCTCGGGGTCGATGTGGTTGTCGAGTCCACCGGCCGGTTCACCTCGGCCGACGACGCGCGCAAGCACGTCCAGGCGGGCGCGAAAAAGGTCATCATCTCCGCCCCGGCCAAGGGCGAGGATCTCACCGTGGTCATCGGCGTGAACGACGACGTGTACGACCCGGCGAAGCACACGATCCTGTCCAACGCGTCATGTACGACCAACTGCGTCGCGCCGCTGGCCAAGGTCCTTGAGGACGCCTTCGGCATCGAGCGCGGCCTGATGACGACCGTGCACGCCTACACCAACGACCAGGTCATCCTCGACTTCCCGCACTCGGACCTGCGTCGTGCCCGTGCCGCCGCGCAGAACATCATCCCGACGACGACCGGCGCGGCCAAGGCGACGTCCCTCGTCCTGCCGCAGCTCAAGGGCAAGCTGGACGGCCTGGCCATGCGAGTGCCCGTCCTTGACGGCTCGGTGACGGATCTGGTCGCGACCCTCAAGCGCGAGGTCACGATCGAGGAGGTCAACGCGGCCTACCGGGCGGCGGCCGACGGCGCGCTCAAGGGCGTCCTCGTCTACACCGAGGATCCGATCGTCTCCTCCGATATCGTCGGCACGTCGCCCTCGTGCACTTTTGACTCGCTGCTCACCATGGCCAGCGGCAACCAGGTGAAGGTCATCGGTTGGTACGACAACGAGTGGGGCTATTCCAACCGTCTGGTGGATCTCACCGCTCTCGTTGGCGGACGTCTTCAGTGACCATGGCACGATCATGAATTATCCGCGCGTGTGGCCCGTGCGCCGATCCGGGGGTCCGGATGGGCTGACGTGGGAGGTTTCGACAACTTTCGCGTGTTTTTGGAAACCCTGGAGCAAACGGCGTGAGAATGATTGACGATCTACAGGTCGACGGGCGCAGGGTTCTCGTCCGCAGCGACCTGAATGTTCCACTGGACCGGTCCGGTGACACTCCCCGAATCACCGATGACGGGCGGCTGCGCGCGAGCGTTCCCACCATCCGCGCGCTGCTGGACCGCGGCGCCCGGGTGGTCGTCTGCTCCCACCTGGGGCGTCCCAAGGGCATGCCGGACCCGGCGTACTCGCTCGCCCCGGTCGTCGGGCGGCTCGCGCAGCTGCTTGGGCGGCCGGTCACGTTCGCCGGTGACGGCGGCGGTGACATCGCTGGGCCGTATGCCCAGAAAGTCGTCTCCGAACTCGGCGACGGTGAGGTCGCTCTGCTGGACAACCTGCGTTTCCATCCCGGCGAGACGAGCAAGGACCCGGCGCTACGCGCCGCGTTCGCGGACCAGCTCGCCGGCCTGGCCGAGTGCTATGTCGGCGACGCCTTCGGCGCCGTCCACCGGGCGCACGCCAGCGTCGTGGATGTGCCCGCAAGGCTTCCGCACGCCGCCGGAGCGTTGGTAACCGGCGAACTGAAGGTGCTGGCGGCCCTCACCGGGTCCCCGGCTCGTCCCTGCGTGGTCGTCCTCGGGGGGTCGAAGGTCAGTGACAAGCTCGCGGTGATCCGGGCGCTGTTGCCGAAAGTCGACGCTCTCCTGGTCGGCGGCGGGATGTGTTTTACCTTTCTCGCGGCGCGGGGACACACCGTCGGCGGTTCGCTGCTGGAAGCAAGCATGATCGATACGTGTAAGGAGCTGTTGGGCGAGGGCGGGGACAGGATCGTGCTGCCCACCGACGTGGTGGTGGCCGAGGAGGTCTCGGCTGACGCGGTCACCGCGGTGGTCCAGGCCGACGCCATCGCCGGCGCGCAGAAGGGCCTCGACATCGGCCCGGCGTCGGTGGCGCTGTTCGCCAGCCGGCTGCGCGGTGCCCGCACCGTGTTCTGGAACGGGCCGATGGGCGTGTTCGAGCTCCCGCCGTTCGCGGCCGGTACCCGGGGCGTGGCCGAGGCCATTGCCGGGGTCGACGGTCTGACCGTCGTCGGTGGAGGGGATTCGGCCGCCGCTGTGCGTACTCTTGGTATCCCCGAGGATTCTTTCAGTCATATTTCCACGGGAGGTGGTGCCAGCCTCGAGTATCTGGAGGGTAAGGTCCTGCCCGGTCTCGCGGCCCTGGAGGCATGATGGCGATCGACAAGCAAGCCGGTGACGGCAGGAAGCCGCGCGGCAGCGGGCGGCAGGCGCTGGTCGCGGGCAACTGGAAGATGAACCTGAACCACCTCGAGGCGATCGCGCTCGTCCAGAAGGTGGCTTTCGACCTGAAGCCGGCCGAACTGGACAACGCCGAGGTCGTTGTCCTGCCTCCGTTCACCGACCTGCGCAGTGTCCAGACCCTCATCGATGGTGACAAGCTTGCCATCGGTTACGGCGCCCAGGATCTCTCCCCGCACGGTTCCGGCGCCCATACCGGTGACATCAGCGGTGCGATGCTCGCCCGGCTGGGCTGTGGCTACGTGGTGGTCGGCCACTCCGAACGCCGCGCCGACCACCACGAGGACGACGCGCTGGTGGCGGCCAAGGCGCGGGCCGCCTACAGCCACGGCATCACCCCGATCGTGTGCGTGGGGGAGCCCGAGACGGTCCGGGCTGCGGGCAGCCACGTCACCCACGTTCTCGACCAGATCGACGGTTCGCTCGACGGGATCACCCTGGAACAGGCCCGCACGCTGGTCGTCGCCTATGAGCCGGTGTGGGCGATCGGCACCGGGCGGACCGCCTCCGCGCAGGACGCACAGGACATGTGCGCCGCGATCCGGGGGCGGCTCGCCAAGCACTTCGGCGCCGCGGCCGCCGCTGTCATCCGCATTCTCTACGGCGGGTCGGTGAAGGCGTCGAACGCGCCGGAACTGTTCACCCAGCCCGACGTGGACGGCGGTCTCGTCGGTGGCGCGAGCCTGGACGCGGCGGAGTTCGCGGCGATCGTCCGCAGCGCGCCGCCGAGCTGAGTCCTGAGTCCTGACTCCTGAGAACGGACGAGCGGACGGGCGGACGAGCCACTGCGCGGCAGGTGGCCTGATCCGGGTGTGCTTGGGTGGCTCCGGTGGCGGGACGCGCTCCCGCCGGGAAGGGGCTCAGCTCAGACCATGCGACGCAAGCATGCGCTCACCCGGGTCGGCACCGTCGTGGCTGTCCTCGGTCTTGCCTCGGTCGCCTGTACAGGCGCGGGACGTCACGGGCAGGTCTCGCCCGCCCCGCTGGTCCCGCCCGCCGCGATCAGCTCCAGGATCATCGCGCCGTCGGATCGGACCGGCGGGACGCTGCGGGTGGCGGCGACTACCGACTGTGACTCCTGGGACCCGCAGCGGACCTCGGCCGTCCGGTGCTGGAACCAGCAGCGGTGGATCTCCCGCCAGCTGGTGACCTACAGCGTGGGCGCCGGCGTCGCGAAGCTGGCCGGAGACCTCGCCACCGACGTGCCGACGTCCAAGGACCTGCGTACCTGGACCTACACCATCCGCGCGGGGCTGGCGTTCGAGGATGGCACACCGATCACGTCCAGGGACATCAAGTACGGGATCGAGCGGGCGTTCGCCACGGACGTGATCACCGGCGGTCCGGGTGAGGCCGTGAAACTGCTCGCGGACGACAACGCCCCCTACGCGGGGCCCTACAACGATCCGGATCCCGATCGCCTCGGTCTCGCCTCGGTGATGACTCCGGATGACCTGACCATCACGTTCCGGCTGAACCGGCCGTTCGCGGACTGGAACCTCGTGATGGCCTCACCGGTCTCAACCCCGGTGCCACGGGCGCACGACACCGGCGCGGCCTACGGCGCGCGGCCGGTCGCCTCGGGGCCGTACAAGATTGAGAACTACCGTCCGGATGAGTCCATCACCCTGGTACGCAACCCGAGCTGGAGCCCGAAGACCGACCCGAACCGGTCCGCCTTCCCGGATCGCGTCGTGGAGCGGATGGGGCTTACCGCGGCTGACATCGACAACCGCATCCTGACCGACCAGGTCGACGTCGCCGCGGCGCAGACCGGGGTGGGAGCCCAGGCCGCGGCCCGGATCGTCGCGAACCCGAGCCTGCGGGCGGAGCGCACTGTCGAGGCGCCCACGGGCATCCTGCGTTACCTGGCGGTGGTGACCAGGACCGCTCCTTTTGGCAACATCCACTGCCGCGCCGCCGTGGCCTGGGCACTGGACAGGCAGGCCCAGCAGACCGCCCGGGGAGGCCCGATCATCGGCGGGGACATCGCCGGGACGATGCTCACGCCGCCGGTGCGTTACTACTCCTGGTTTGATCTCTTCCCGAGCCCCGGCGGTACCGGCGACCTTTCCAGGGCCAGGGCGGAACTCGCTGCCTGCGGCCAGCCCGCCGGCTTCGCGACGACGCTCGTCACCGGGCCGGACCCGCTGGACGCCGCACAGGCCGAGGCGCTCCGTGTCTCGCTGGCCCGGGTCGGTATCACGGTCACCGTCAGCGTTGTGGATGATCCGCAATACCCCGCCGCGGTGATCGGGACACCCGACCGTGCGCACGCCATGAACTACGGCCTCATACTGACTGCCCGGCAGGGTGACCGGCCAACGCCGTACGCCTTTCTCGGCCCGCTCGCCGACGGGCGCGAGATCCGTCCCCAGCACAACCTCAACCTCGCCGAGCTGGATCAGCCCGCGATCAACGCAGACCTCGACCGCGCCATCCAGACGGTGGACGAGGATGACGCGGCCGGCATCTGGACGGCGCTGGACCGGGCGGTCGTCGCGTCTGGCGCCTACATCCCGTTGCTCTATGATCGGGCACTCAACGTCTACAGCGATCGGCTCACCAACATCCGCTACTCGTCGGCCTTCATGATGGTGGACCTCACCTCGCTCGGCGTCGTCCCGTAACGGGCATGTGCCCGGACGGTTATCACCCGGGCAGCCGGGACGTGGCGTGCCGTTCATACGACCGGGACGCCGTGATGTAACTTGGCACGATTGTTGTACCTCCGCTGGAGGCGCGATCATGTTCTTTCGCGCGCCCGGTGAGGCCTCACAGTGACGGCTGGATGACGACGGCGCGGGAGCAGGTCTAAGAGATGACTGTTGGGCTGTCCATTGCCCTGATCATCACGAGTGTGCTGCTGGTGCTCCTCGTGTTGCTGCACCGGGCCAAGGGGGGTGGGCTGTCCACGCTCTTCGGCGGCGGTGTGTCCTCCTCGCTCGGGGGTTCTTCGGTCGTGGAGAAGAACCTTGATCGATTGACGATCGCCGTCGCGCTGATCTGGATTACCTCCATCATCGGCCTAGGCCTCCTTCTCAAGGAGTGAGCGGCCCTGGACGGACACGAACGCCGGCCTCGGCGCTGATCGTCTGCCTGGTTGTGCTCTTCGGGGCTGCTGCGGCATGCGCCGAGGGCGGTCCCGGGCCGGTGCGGGTGACGCCGGTCACGACCACGGTCACCTCCGAGCCGACGGACAAGCCCGGCGGAACGCTGCGCCTGGTCGGCGCCACCATGCCCACCGGTGACCCCGGCTGGGCGGCTGACGCCGGTTCGAGGATGCTGGTACGGCTGGTATCGCGCCAACTGTATTCCTACCGCGCGAGCACTGACCCGGTCTTCGCTGCGGCACCCCAGCCGGATCTGGCGGTTGGCCCCCCTGAGATCAGCGAGGGCGGGAAGGTCTACACGGTCGTCCTGCGTTCCTCGGTGCGCTGGGACACCCCCGGCTTCAGGCGGGTCACCGCGACCGATGTCGCCCGCGGCATCAAGCGGTTGTGCACCCCGCCGAAGCCTTCGCCCATGCGGGGGTACTTTGCCGCCACCGTGACGGGTTTCGCCGTCTACTGTGACGATCTCGCGCGGACTCCGGTAGGTGGCGCGCGTGACTTCATCGAGCATCGCGACATCAGCGGTGTCCAGGTCATCGGTGATGAGACCATCGAGTTCCACCTGCTTGAGCCGGCCTCCGACTTCGCCGATGTCCTGGCCCTGCCGGCGGCGGCACCGGTACCGCAGGAGGCTCTGGCATACCCGCCGGATTCGTCGGGCTACCTGGAGCACCTCATCTCCGACGGTCCCTACCATTTCTCGGCCGCCGTGAACGACGAGGCCTACCGGCTCTCCCGTAACCCGGCCTGGAGCGCGTCATCGGACGGTGTCCGCCCGGCACTTGCCGACCATGTCACGCTACGCATCAACATGGACGCCGCCACCGCCCAGGCCGAGATCGAGTCCGGGCGGGCTGACATGGCCCTTGACAGTCCCGTGCCCGCCGCGGAGGTGGCGGGGCTGGACGCCCGGGCGGACGGCCGGTTGTCCACCGACGGCCCGGGATCCGTCGTGTCGCTCACTGTGGGGGTGCACGGCCCGGCCGCCGCCGCCCTGCGGGTGAGCGCCGTCCGGGTGGCACTCACGTACTGCGTGGACCGCGCGGCCGTCGCGGCGGCTCTCGGCGGGCCTGTCACGGCCACCGCGACCGCGCAGTTGCTGCAAGCCCCCATGGCCGGCTACCAGCCCCGGGATCCCTTCCCCACGCTCGGCTCGACCGGCGACGCGACCCGTTGCCGGGAGGGGGCGCGGAGCGCGCCTGGCGGTCCGCTGACCGCGCTGACCCTGCTCACCACCGATTCGGCCGCGGCCGCGGGTGTGGCGTCAGCGCTCCGGGATGGTTTCGCCCGCGGGGGCGTGGCACTGCGCGTCATCGCGGTGCCCGCTGTCGACTATCCTTCGCGCGCCATGGCGGTCGCCGAAAGCCAGTCCTGGGACCTCGCCCTGGACACCGTGACGCCACAGTGGTTCGGCAATGCCGGGCGCACCGTGTTCCAGCCCATGCTGGAGCCGGCATGGTCGGGGCCCCGACCGGCCGATGGCGGATACCGTAATGAACAGATCACCTTGTTGCTGCACAGCGCCCTCGCCGAGCGTGATGCCGCCACCGCCAACACCCGCTGGGGTGATCTGGAACGGGAGCTGCTCACCGATGCCGCGGTTATCCCGTTGGCTGTTACCGTGGTGCCGCGTATGCACAGCGTTAACGTTCGTGGTTTCGTACGGCTGGGCTCGCTCGACAACGGTGATCCCACCAGCGTATCTATGGGCATTGCGTGAGAAGTGCGCTTACAGTGACCTGAAACCGTCGTGCGGATGACCGGCGGTGGTGGGTGCGACGAGGTCGGCCCATCTCGTCTTACACTCGGTCAGGCCGAACCGGCAGGCGCTGGGGGCCGGGTCCGGAGTCAACCAGCGGGACGAGACAAAGGAGTAGACGGACCGTGGCAGGTGGTAACGCCATCCGAGGAAGTCGGGTAGGAGCGGGACCAATGGGGGAGGCTGAACGGGGCGAGACCGCCCCGCGGCAGCGGATTTCCTTCTGGTGCGCCAATAATCACGAAACCAGGCCGTCGTTTGCGGCGGAGGCCGCGATTCCAGAGACCTGGGACTGCCCAAGCTGCGGCTTCCCGGCGGGCCGCGACCGTGACAACGTGCCCGCGCCGCCGAAGACCGAACCGTACAAGACCCATCTCGCCTACGTCCGGGAGCGGCGTAACGAAAAAGACGGCGAGGCGATCCTGGCCGAGGCCCTTGCCAAGCTGCGGGGCGCCGTTTAGAGCGCCCGAGGATAGAGCGTTCGGTCAGTGAGCGGCTCATCCGCGCCCGGTCCGGCAAGGCTGCGGAGGAAGGCGCCTTGGTGGTGGGCGCCGGCTGAGGACAACGCGGCCGGGCGGGATGCGGGGAGCCGCGAGCCGGACAGTCCTGTCCTCGGGCGCTCTGTAGTGGCTCCGGCGGCCGGAGTGTGGGTCAAGGAGCGGGGCTGGGGTTCGTGCCCCAGCCCCACGGCGCCGCGGCCCCTGGTGCCGGGCGCTCTGTAGTGGCTCCGGCACCAGGAGACTGCCCGGCCCGCGCCGCGGCGGCCCCGGCTGTTGGGGCGCCAACTCTGTGATCTTGGTTGACTTGTGCCGTCTCGGCAACCTACCGAGCCGGCGCCGTGGCGCGCGGTGCCGGGACCTCGGCTGCCGCGGCGCGGTCCAGCAGCCACAGCGTCCGTTCCCGGCCCTGGGCGCCCGCGGCCGGGATCTCTGGGGGGTACGCGCCCGAGAGCGCCCGCGCCACCGCGGCGGTCTTCGCGTCCCCTGTGGCGAGCAGCCAGACCTCACGGGCCGCCCGGATGGCGGGGAGCGTGAGGGTGATCCGGACCTGCGGCGGTTTGGGGGAGTCGGGGACGGCGACGGCCGTCGCGGTGGCGTGTACGGCCGGGGAATCCGGAAAGATCGACGCTACGTGGCCGTCCGGCCCGATGCCGAGCAGCAGCACGTCGAAGGAGGGGGCGGCGATGTCCGCACCCGGCGGGGCGTGTTCGGCAAGCAGTTGTGCGTAGGTGGCCGCGGCCGCGTCGGCGTCGGCCGCGTTGTCCGGATCGCTCATCGCGAAGACCCGAGCCGGGTCCAGGGGCAGCGCGTCGAGCAGCGCCGCCCGTGCCTGGCCGTCGTTGCGGTCGGGCGAGCCGAGGGAAACGAACCGCTCGTCCCCCCACCACACGTCGACCCGCGTCCAGTCGACCGTCTGGACGGCCGGACTGCCGCGCACCGCCCGCAGCGTCGCCACGCCGATACCGCCACCGGTCAGCACCACCGACGCGGTGCCGCGGGCGGCCTGCGCGTCCGCCAGGCTGATAATCATCCTGGCGGCTGTCGCGGCGGCGAGCAGGTTCGCGTCGGGGTGGATGATGACCTCGGCAGACGCGCCCATCAGCCCGCCGCCCCCGCGATCGTGCCCGTCTTCCGTGTGATCGTGCCCGTCGTGCCTGGGCTGTCCACGCCACTCGCCATCGGGTCGCGCCAGATGTGCTCGCGCACCGGGGAACGAGCTGCCAGCCCCTTGATCGTGCTCCAGGCGGCCAGCGCATCCGCGTAGGGCCCGTCGTGGTCAAGCCTGCGCAGCTCCTCGGCCAGCAGATCGCCGAGACCGCGTTCGGCCAGCGGCACGGCCCGGTCGGGCTGGCCGGGCCGTTTCAGCACGGCGGTGCGGGAGTCCTGCCGGGTAACCGTCAGTTCGCCGTCATTGAGATCAAAACGTACTTCGGCAAGCCCGTGGCGCGACTTCGTCTCCACGCTGACCGGTAGGCCCAAACGGTCGGACAGCCACCCGGACAGCAGACAGACGCTGGGGTCGCAGTCGCCGCCGGCAATGGTGGCCGCCCGCGGCCTCTCGGTGAGCGACTCGAAGGCGGCGGCGATCAGGGTCCGCCAGGCGGTCAGCCGCGTCCAGGCGAGGTCGGTGTCGCCGGGGGCGAAGTCCGCCGCCCGCTGGCGCAGCGCGGCGACGGGATCGTCCGCCGCGGACGTGTCGGTGACTCGCCGGTCGGCGAAAACCCCGAGCGGATCGTAAGCGATGCGGTCCGGCGGAACACCGTGCCACCAGGTGATCACTGGCGCGTCCGGTGCCAACAACGGCAGGACCACCGACTCCGCGTGCAGGCTGAGGCGCCCGAACATGCGCATGACCACAGCCTCACCCGGCCCGAGCCGCCCCCCGATGGAGACCTCGGCGTCCAGCCGCGAACTGGCGGCGTCCAGCTGGCGCCGGACGACGATGAGCAGCCGGCACGGGTGGGCCGCCGCCGCCGTGGTCGCGGCGCTCTCAGCGACACCGACGTGCTTTTCGTCCACCACGACCACCAGGGTCAGCGCCAGGCCGAAGGCGAGCGCGCCGGCCGAGCGCCGCTCGGCCGCCAACGCCCTGACAACGTCGGAGCCGGTCGTGTCCCACAGGGTTGTCATGGGTCGCCTCCCTGGTCCTTCAGAGTCCACGGTCCGTCAGAGTCCACCGGGGCGCTCCAGCCGCTGGCGGGGAGCGATCGCGGTCACCGGCATCACGGTCACCGGCCTCACGGCCGCCGCCAGCGACGCCCGTCCCGGGCGAGCATCTCGTCGGCGGCGGCCGGGCCCCAGCTGCCGGCCCGGTAGCGGAACGGGACGGTCCTCGCCCAGTAGTCCTCCATCGGGTCGATCACCCGCCACGATTCGATCACCTCGGCGTTGTTCGGGAACAGTGTCGCGTCCCCGAGAAGCACGTCGAGGATGAGCCTTTCGTAGGCCTCGGGCAGCGACTCGGTGAACGCCTCACCGAACAGGAAGTCCATGGCGACATCGCGGACCTCCATGGCCGAGCCCGGCACCTTGGACCCGAATTTCAGCGTCACGCCCTCGTCCGGCTGGACCCGGACCACCAGCTGGTTGTGGCCGAGCTCGGTGGTGTCGGTGGTGTTGAAGGGCAGGTGCGGCGCTGGTTTGAACGACACGGCGATCTCCGTTACCCGGCGTGGCAGCCGTTTGCCGGTGCGCAGGTAGAAGGGCACACCAGCCCACCGGCGGGTTTCAATCCCGATCCGGACGGCGGCGTAGGTCTCCGTCCGGGACTCCGCGGGGACGCCGTCTTCCTCGAGATAGCCCTTTACCCGCCGGCCGGCGAGCCAGCCCTGTTCGTACTGGCCGCGGACGGCGTAGCCGGCGAAATCAGCCGGCAGCGAGACCGCCCGCAGCACCTTGAGCTTCTCGTACCGGATGGCCTCGGCGTTGAAGCTCACCGGCTCTTCCATCGCGGTCAGCGCCAACAGCTGCAGCAGGTGATTCTGCAGGACGTCACGGGCCGCGCCGGTTTCGTCGTAGAACCCGGCGCGTGAGCCGATACCGACGTCCTCGGCCATGGTGATCTGGACGGAGTCCACGAAGTGGGAGTTCCAGATCGGTTCGAACAGGGTGTTGGCGAATCGCAGCGCCAGCAGGTTCTGGACGGTCTCCTTGCCCAGATAGTGATCGATGCGGAATACGTCCTCGGGGGTGAAGACCTCGTCGACCAGCTCGTTGAGCGCGCGGGCCGACTCCTGGTCGTGGCCGAAGGGCTTTTCGACCACGACCCGCCGCCAGCCCCCGGACGCCTCGTTGGATGCCATGCCGGTGCGTTGCATCTGCTTGAGGACGACGGGGAAGGCCGACGGTGGGATGGACAGGTAGAAAGCCGCGTTCCCCGGGACCCCATGGGTGTGCTCGAGGTCGAGCAGCGTCTGGGCGAGGGTGTCGAACGCGTGGTCGTCGTTGAACGATCCGGGGACGAGCTTTATCGAGGCGGCAAGGCGCTCCCACACCTCCTCGCGGAACGGTGTCCGCGCTCCCTCCGCCGCGGCCTCCCGGATGATTTCCGCGAAATCGCTGTCGGTCCAGTCGCGCCGGGCGAACCCGAGGAGTACGAAACCCGGTGGCAGCAGGCCTCGGTTCGCCAGATCGTAGACAGCTGGGATGAGCTTCTTGCGGGCCAGGTCACCGGTCACCCCGAAGACCACCAGCGCGCACGGGTCAGGCAGCCGCGGCAGGCGGCGGTCGCGCGGGTCTCGCAGTGGGTTGGTGTTCACCGTCGGTGTCACCCGAACCCCCTCTGTCCGTCCAGAATCATCGTGGGCAGGTTCAGAACCGTCGCCGGACGGCAACGACGGCAACGACGGCGGCACCTGTCGCCGCGGGTCCGCAAAGAGCGCCCGAGCCGACGGCCGCCGTTGGCGGGACGCCTCGCCCCGGGTCAGCTGCCGGCGGCGTCAAGCTGGCCCTCCACCGCCGTGAGCAGCTGGTTCCAGGAATCCTCGAATTTCTCCACGCCCTCGCGCTCCAGCGCCTCGACCACGTCGGGGAAGGAGATACCGAGTTCGGTCAGGCGGGCCATCACCGCGCGGGCGTCCTCATAGTACGGTCTGACCGTGTCGCCGCTGACCACCCCATGGTCGGCGAAGGCGTGCAGCGTCGCCTCGGGCATTGTATTGACCGTGCCCGGGGCAATCAGTTCCTTGACATAGATCGTATCCGGCAGCGCCGGGTCCTTCGTGGATGTCGACGCCCACAGCGGCCGCTGCGGCTTGGCGCCGGCCTTGGCAAGGGCCGACCAGCGCGGGGTCGCGAAGGCCTGCTCATATCGCTCGTAGGCCAGCCGCGCGTTGGCGATCGCGGCCCTGCCCCGCAGCGCTCGGGCCCCCTCAGTGCCGATTTTTTCCAGCCGGCGGTCCACCTCGCTGTCGACCCGGCTGACGAAGAACGACGCGACCGAGGCGAGGGTGGACAGGTCATGGCCGGCCTGCCGGGCCTGCTCGATGCCGGTCATGAACGCGTCCATGACGGCCTCGTAACGGTTCAGCCCGAAGATCAGGGTGACGTTGACGCTGATGCCCTGGGCGAGGGTGGCAGTGATCGCCGGTAGGCCGGCGAGAGTGGCCGGGATCTTGATGAACAGGTTCGGCCGGTCGACCAGCCACCACAGCGCTCGGGCTTCGGCCAGGGTGCGTTCGCTGTCATGAGCCAGCCGCGGGTCCACCTCGATCGACACCCGGCCGTCCACGCCCGCGCTGGTCTCATAAGCGGGGCGAAGTACGTCACAGGCGGCGCGGACGTCTGCCGCCGTGATCGCCCGGATGGCTTCACCGACGTCCACTCCGCGGATGGTGAGATCGCGGATCTGCTCGTCATACGCGGACCCGCCGCTGATCGCCTTCTGGAAGATGGTCGGGTTGCTGGTGACGCCGACGACGGCCCGGGTGCGCATCAGCTCGGCGAGGTTGCCGGTGCGTAGGCGGTCGCGGCTGATGTCGTCGAGCCAGACCGCCACTCCGGCGGCGGAAAGCTGGGCCAAGGGGTCGGTCATCGCGGTGTGACGTCCTCTCCACGGGCGCTGGTACATGGTCTGGCACTATCGAGCCGCACCGTAGGGGCACGGCCACGCCAACCACCGCGGCGGCACCTGCGGGCAGGTCGCGGCCTGCTCACGGGGCACCGTCGCGCAGGCCCCGCCGCCGTGCCGCCATGATGGCTCTACCCTCTCTCGGTCGCCTCATCCCAGTGTCCGGATACTCGCGGCAGAGTGGGAAAGTTAGCGAGAACACCATCCTTCCGCTACCTCTGTTTGAGAATTTATTCGTCTGATGTGCGCCGGTGGCGGCCTTGGGTGATCGAAGATCGTGTATCGGCGCTGGTCAGGTGCGTCCGGTGCCGCGGTCGTGACCCGGAATTGTGATCGTGTCCGTCCGAATAGTGATCGTGTTTGTCGGTGGGTCGCGTGCCGGGCACGGCATCCGGCAGTTAGACTCCGACACGTCGTAGAACCATGTTGTGAGCCCCGGCCGCGGGGCCTGAGCCTGCGCGGGTGGCTCTTCCTCTCCCGCCGATCGCGAGGTCGTCCTGTCCGCCTTGGCCGCGTCCACGCCGGTTTCCAGCCTGCCGCAGCGGAACATGCCCGCGCAGCCTGAGCCCGGTGGGCCGGCGGGCCCGGTGAAGTCCCGGCGCCCGGCCGGAGCACTGGCCCGCTCCTACTTCGCCCTGACGAAGCCGCGGATCATCGAACAGCTGTTGATCACAACTGTACCGGTGATGCTGCTGGCCGAACGTGGTCTTCCGTCCCTGTGGCTGGTGCTCGCGACCCTGGTCGGCGGGACCTTCGCGGCGGGCAGCGCGAACACGTTCAACTGCTACATAGACCGCGACATCGACGAGGTGATGGCCCGGACACGCCGACGGCCGCTCGTCCGGGCAAGCGTCACGCCGGCGGAGGCGCTGCGGTTCGGGATCATGCTCGGGGTGACCGCCACGGCCCTGTTCGGTTTTGCGGTCAACTGGGTCTCGGCACTGCTCGCCGACGGGGCGATCGTGTTCTACGTCTTCGTCTACACCCTGGGGCTCAAGCGCCGGACCCCGTCCAACATCGTCATCGGCGGTGCGGCCGGGTGCTTCCCGGTTCTCATCGGTTGGTCGGCGGTGACAGGGACGGTCGGCTGGCCCGCTGTGCTGCTGTTCGCCGTGATTTTTTTCTGGACGCCCCCGCACTTCTGGGCGCTCGCCATCAAGTACCGGGATGACTACGCCGCCGCGGGCATCCCCATGCTGCCGGTCGTCGCGTCTGCCGCGGTGGTGACCAGACGGATGCTCGGCTACTCGTACGCCATGGTGGCCGCTTCCCTGCTGCTCGTCCCCGTCGCCCACACGGGATGGCCGTATCTGGCGGTGGCCGCGTCGCTCGGTGGCTGGTTCCTGTTCGAGGCCCACCGGCTGGTTCGCCAGGTCCGCCGAGGCGGGGACATCCAGCCGATGCGGCTGTTCCATATTTCGATCACCTATCTGACGCTTCTGTTCGTCGCGGTCGCGGCCGCGGCGCTCACCGCTTCCTGAGCCGAGCCGAGCCGTCGGCGGCGGTTTCGCGCGCTTCCGCCTGAGCCGGCGGGCGCGGTTCTCGCCGTGCATGGCGGGGCTTGCCAGCCGTTGCCGGAAGCTGATGTTTAGAGCGCCCGATGACAGGGCTGTCCGGCTTGCGGCTCCCCGCATCCCGCCCGGCCGCGTTGTCGTCGGTCGACACCCAACGCCAGGGTGGCTCCCTCCGCCGCCTTGCGGTGTACGCACCCCCAGCCCCGCTCCTTGATCCACGCCCCTATTGCCGGGCGCTCTTATCCGACCGGTACCGCGTCGGGTCCGCGCTCGGCCGGCGCGCCGGCGGTCGCTGGTGCGCCAGCGGCCGCGTCCGGGGCCGGGGCCGGCCGTTCGACCATCGCGAGCCAGACCCACAGAGTGATCATCCACAGCGCGGTGGCCCCGGCGATGTGCAGTTCCACCAAGCCCACGGGCACACCGGTGAAGTACTGGGTGAACCCGATGCCGGCCTGGGCCAGCACGACGGCGGCGAGCACGGTTGTCGCGCGGACGGCTTCAGCCCGCGCCCCCCCGAGCCGGACCGCGAGAACCATTGCGATCATGAGGCCCACCAGCACCATCGCCGCGTCCGCGTGCAGCTGCGCGACATTGGTGATATCGAGCCCGAAGCGTCTGGCCTGGGCCGAGTCCCCGCTGTGCGGGCCGGTGCCGGTGACCACCGTGCCGAGCAGCAGCACGGCACCGGCGACCAGGGTGAGCACCCGGGCCAGCCAGCGCAGCTCGGGCCGGCCCACAGGGCGGGCCGGGCCGGGGCCCGATCCGGCCCGGCGGTCCAGCACGATGACGTCCACCAGCAGCAGCATCGACAGCAGGAAGTGCCCGGCCACCAGCGCGGGGTGCAACTTGAAAAGGACGGTCAACCCGCCGAGCAGCACCTGGCCGATGAAACCGAGCCACAGGCCGAAAGAGAGCATGACGAGGTCGCGGCGACGGTCGCGCAACCGCAGGGAGACCAGCGGCAGCAGCAGCATCACCAGCCCGACGGCGACTGTCAGCAGGCGGTTGCCGAATTCGATCCAGCCGTGCGCGGAATACTCCGGCCGGGTGACGAACGAATTGTCGCCGCAGGTGGGCCAGGTGGGGCAGCCAAGTCCGGAGCCGGTCAGCCGGACCGCGCCGCCGGTGACGACAATCAGCGCGAGCAAGGCGACGGAGATCCGGGTGAGTCGCCTGAAAACGGTGGTGCTCACTGTCGGTATTCTTCGCGATCCGTTCATCGCGGGTCATGCTACCGTCTGTAGAAGTTTGTGGGGACGAGGGAGCCGGGCAGGGCATGCCACGGCCGTAGAAGATCATTCCCATTTGAAGGTCCGCGCCGCGAGGGCCAGCGAACCGATGGCCCAGGCGAGCAACACGGCGAGATCCGTGACAGGCAGCCCGGCGGAGCCCCGCAGGACCGCGCGCAGTCCCTCCGAGGCCGCGGCCGTGGGCAGCAGCGCGCCCAGGCTCGCCAGCCAGCCAGGCAGCCGGGAGAGCGGGAAGACGATCCCGCCCACGAGCAACAACAGCAGGTAGACACCGTTGGCCGCGGCCAGGGTGGCTTCCGCCCGCAGCGTGCCCGCCATGAGCAGCCCGAGGCCCGAGAAGGCCACCGTCGCCACCAGCAGGAGCAACGCCACCGACAGCGGGGAGCCGTGCGGATGCCAGCCGGCGCCGAGGCCCACGGCGACTATCAGCAGAACCTGGATGATCTCTACGCCGACCACGGCCAGCGTCTTGCCGGCGAGCAGGATCACACGTGGCAGGGGGCTGGCCCCGAGCCGTTTGAGCACACCGTAGGAACGCTCGAAGCCGGTCGCGATGGCCTGCCCGGTGAACGCCGTCGACATGACCGCGAGGGCCAGGACGCCGGGGACGAGAAAGTCCACCGGCGCATCCGCACCGGTGGGCAGCACGTCCACGGCGGTGAAGAACAGCAGCAGGCCAACTGGAATGATCATGGTGAGCAGCACCGATTCGCCGCGGCGCAGCGTCAGCTTGATTTCGATCATCGTCTGTGCCCGCAGCATGGCCGGCCAGCGCGCGGCGCCAGGCGCCGGGCGAAGATCGAGTGGGCGCTGGGTGGCCGGTAGCTGTCCGGCCGCTGTCATCTCGGACGGTGCGCCGGTGCTGGCACCGGCGCCCATGCCGGTCACGGCCGCAGCCCCGAGCCGGTGAGTTCCACGAACACGTCCTCCAGGCTGCGCTGTTCGACTCTGAGGTCCTCGGCCAGCACACCGTTGCTCGCGCACCATGCGGTCACGGCCGCGAGCAGCTGCGGGTCGATCGTGCCGTGCACGACGTAGCGACCGGCGGGCTCCTCTTGCGCGACCGTCCCGTCCGGGAGGGCCAGCACGAGGCGGTCGATGTCGAGACCCGCGGGCGCCCGGAACCGCAGCTGCCCCTCGGCGCCGCCGCGGGTCAGCTCGGCCGGGGAGCCCGCCGCCAGCATCCCGCCATGGTCGACGATCACGACGTGGTCAGCGAGCCGCTCCGCCTCGTCCATGGCGTGGGTGGTGAGCACCACCGTCACCCCGCAGACGCGCAGCTCCTCGACCAGCTCCCAGGTGGCTCGGCGGGCCTGCACGTCCAGGCCGGCAGTGGGCTCGTCCAGGAAGACGAGCTCGGGCCGGCCCACCAGCGCCATCGCCAGGGACAGCCGCTGGCGCTGGCCGCCGGACAGGCGCCGGTAGGGCGTGCGCGCCGCCCCGGTCATGCCGACCCGCTCGAGCAGAGACCCGACGTCCAGCGGGTTGCGGTGATGAGCGGCGAGCAGCGCGAGCATTTCGCCGGCCCGGGCACCCGGGTAGACCCCGCCAGCCTGGAGCATGACCCCCACCCGAGGGCGCAGGGCGGCCGCGTCGCGCCGGGGATCGAGACCGAGCACCCGCACGTGGCCCGCGTCCGCGTGCCGGAAGCCCTCGCAGATCTCGATGGTGGTGGTCTTGCCCGCGCCGTTGGGGCCGAGCAGGGCCGTCACCGAACCGGCTACCACGCTCAGTGACAAGTTGTTGACGGCCCGAACGGGTTGGCCGGAACGTGGCCAGTAGGTCTTGACCAGGCCGGCAACCTCGACTGCCAGATCCTCCGCCACACTGGCGATCCTACGGACCACTGCGTGCACGGCGCGCGGCATGTCTCGGCCGGCATGTATCGGTGCAGGTAATGGCAGGCACCGGTACGCGCGGGGCCGGGCGGCAGCGAAGATCCGGGCGGCAGCGGCCAGGGCGTGTCCCGGAAGCCACCTGGACGCGGCTCCCGATCGAACGACGGCTTCCGGAACACGGACTCCCGAAACACGCCGTGGGGCAGGTCTGCTGGACCGTCAGCCGCGTGGATCGATACCCACATCGGCCATCGCTCATCGGTCATCGGCCACCATCCAGCAGACACGCGCTAACCGTGCCGTCCCCGGGGTGACGGGGGCCGCTGGCCGGGGCTCGGGTCCGCGAGCGCGCCCCACGCGCCCAGGCGCTGGTACAGGACCAGCGGGGTTGTGCTGTACAGCCGGGCCAGCGGGCGCAGGTCGGTCCGCCGCAGGCGCAGCACGTCCCGGGAGCTCTCCGCGCGCAGCACCTGGATGATCGCGATCCACCGCCGCAGCGGCCCGGTGCGGGTCGGCGGCAGTTTGCGCAGCCGGTGCAGGTCGATGGCAAGTGGCGGCAGCCGTACCAGCTCGGGCCTGGCCGACGGCGGCGGGACAAGCATGATCGTGGCTACGTCGTAGAGCTCGGCCAGTTCCACCAGGCGATGTACGCGCAGCGCGCGGTTGCCGCGTTCGTAGGCGCCGAGGGTGCCTGCCGTCCAACGCCCGTTGGTCCGCTCCTGGACGTCGAGGAGGGACATCCCGCGTCGGTGCCGGGTGGCCCGCAGCCGGTGCCCCAGCTCCGCGGCGTAGTCCCTGCTTGCGCCGGAGTGGGCCTCGGTCACGCTCTCCGTCCGGGTTACAACGAACCAGGGACGCCGTTCGCCCCCTGCCGCAGCCTGGCAGGAGTTGGCCCGCGAGACGACCGTCTCATTCATGATCCTATGTTGATAGGAGTGGTCTGCCTGTGGTAGCTCGATCGCCGAAGGTGCTGGCGGGGGGCCGGGCGCCGGCCCGTCCGCGCTCCCGGGGTCCTCGCGTCACGTCTTCGGCGCGGCCCGGGGAAGGGGTGTGGCGCATCAGACGCTCGGCTCGATCACGCGGTCCACGCCCAGGTCAGATGCCACGATGGTCAGGTATTTCGACAGCTCGCGCCGACTCGGCACGCAGGCTTGTTCGACCCCCGGCGGGAAATAGGGCACAGTGGTGTTGTGAAAAGCATGCCCGACACTTCCAGCGGCACGGTGGCCGACGGCCGTACCCGTGACCGTGTCGCGCGCCTGCTCCTGGAACTCGGTCCCTCGACCGCGGTCACCCTCGCCGCCCATCTCGGCCTGTCCCCGGCGGCGATCCGCCGGCATCTTGACGCGATGCTCGCCGAGGAAACGATCACGATCCGGTCGGCGCGGGCCGCGGGCCCCCGCGGCCGCGGGCGTCCAGCCCGGCTCTATCAGCTCACCGCGGCCGGGCACGCGGCGGGCCCGACCGCGTACGAGGACCTCGCGGCCAGCGCGCTGAGTTTCCTCGCCGGTGTCGCGGGCCACCAGGGTGTCGCGGAGTTCGCCGAGGCGCGCGCCGCGGAGCTGGAACGCCGTGTCAAGCCGGCGGTGGCCGACGCCGATCCGGCGGACCGGCCGGCGGCGCTGGCGGCGGCCATGTCCGCGGCCGGCTACACCGCCAGTACCTCGTCACTGCCGACCGGCGTCCAGATCTGCCAGCACCACTGCCCGGTCCAGCATGTCGCGGAGCGATTTCCCGAGCTCTGCGGAGCGGAGACCGCCGCATTGGCGAGGTTGCTCGACTCCCATGTCCAGCGGCTCGCGACAATCGCGCACGGCGACGGGGTGTGCACGACGCATGTTCCCCTGGAGCCTGCCCCCGGTGCCGCTACCAGTACGTCCACCGGCACATCCACCGGCTGTACGGCTACCGCAATGAACCCCGTCACTTCCACCTCCTCGGAGGGGCCTGTCATATGACCACAACTCCCGAGACCGAGATCGACAGTCGGCCAGAGGGCCAAAGGGCGCGCGACGATCGTCAGATCGCGCGCCCGGAGGCCGTAATCCCCGCGGTGTTGGAGGGCCAACGGGCGCGCGACGATCGTCAGATCGCGCGTCCGGAGGCCGCAGTCCCCGAGGCGCTCGAGGGCCTGGGCGCCTATAAGTTCGGCTGGTCTGACACGGATGCGTATGCGGCAACCGCCCAGCGCGGGCTGTCGGAGGCGGTCGTCCTCGGCATCTCGGCCAAGAAGAGCGAACCGGAGTGGATGACGCAGCTCCGGCTCAAGGGCCTGAAGCTCTTCGGCCGCAAGCCCATGCCGACCTGGGGCGCGGACCTGTCCGGGATCGACTTCGACAATATCAAGTACTTTGTCCGGTCGACCGAGAAGCAGGCCGCCACCTGGGACGATCTGCCCGCGGACATCCGTAGCACCTACGACAGGCTCGGCATTCCGGAAGCCGAGAAGCAGCGCCTGGTCTCCGGCGTGGCGGCTCAGTACGAAAGTGAAGTCGTTTACCACAAGATTCGTGAGGATCTTGAGGAGCAGGGTGTTGTCTTCCTCGACACCGACACCGGCCTGCGGGAACATCCGGAGATTTTCCAGGAGTACTTCGGGTCGGTCATCCCGGTCGGGGACAACAAGTTCGCCGCGCTCAACACCGCGGTGTGGTCCGGTGGTTCTTTCATCTACGTACCGCCGGGCGTGCATGTCGAAATTCCGCTCCAGGCCTATTTCCGCATCAACACCGAGAACATGGGCCAGTTCGAGCGGACGCTCATCATCGTCGACGAGGGTGCCTACGTGCACTACGTCGAGGGCTGCACGGCACCGATCTACTCCTCCGACTCGCTGCATTCGGCGGTCGTGGAGATCGTGGTGAAGAAGAACGCCCGCTGTCGGTACACGACCATTCAGAACTGGTCGAACAACGTGTACAACCTGGTCACCAAGCGGGCGGCCTGTCAGGCCGGCGGCACCATGGAGTGGATCGACGGGAACATCGGCTCCAAGGTGACAATGAAGTACCCGGCCGTGTGGCTGCTCGGTGAGCAGGCCAAGGGCGAGGTGCTCTCGATCGCGTTCGCCGGTCCCGGCCAGCACCAGGACGCCGGCGCGAAGATGGTGCACGCCGCGCCGCGGACATCATCCAAGATTGTTTCCAAGTCGGTGGCCCGTGGCGGCGGCCGGACATCCTACCGGGGCCTGGTCCAGATCCAGGACGACGCGCACAACGCGCGGGCGACGGTGAAGTGTGACGCCCTGCTGGTGGACACGATCAGCCGTTCCGACACCTACCCGTACGTGGACGTCCGGGAGGACGACGCCTCCATCGGGCATGAGGCCACCGTGTCCAAGGTCGGGGAGGACCAGCTCTTCTACCTGATGAGCCGCGGGCTCTCCGAGGATGAGGCCATGGCCATGGTCGTGCGCGGGTTCGTCGAGCCGATCGCCCGTGAACTGCCGATGGAGTACGCCCTGGAGCTCAACCGGCTGATCGAGCTGCAGATGGAAGGTGCGGTCGGCTGATGGTGAGCGCTCCCATCCACAACGGCTCGCGGGACGGTTCGACCGCGGGTTCCGTCGCGGGCTCCCCGGCCGGTCCGGCCGTGCTGGTGCCCGGGTCGTCGACCGGTTCGCCGGGTGGGTCGAAGGCGGGGGTGTCGGCGGGGCGGCCTGACGGCCGGCCGCGTCCGGTGCGCTCCCGCGACCCCCAGGTTCATCCGCTACCGACCGGCCGCGAGGAGGAGTGGCGGTTCACGCCGTTGCGCCGGCTCGGCGGCCTGCTCGGTGGCCCGGCCGCTGACGCTAGTTTCACGGTGGATGTCGAAGCGCCCCCGGGCGTGACGGTTGAGCACGTTGGCACCGATGACGCCCGCGTCGGGCGGGTGCTCACCCCGGCCGACCGGGTGTCGGCGTTCGCGATGACCCGGGCCGAGCATGCCGTGGTCGTCACCGTGCCCGCCGAGGCGGCCCCGGACACGCCGGTGGTCGTCCGGCTGCACGGCTCCGGCGGAACGGCCTACGGCCACCTGGTGGTCGAGGTCGGCGCGTTCGCCTCGGTCACGGTGGTGCTCGATCACACCGGGCAGGCCGTCTTCGCCGGCAACGTCGAACTGTCCATCGGTGACAGCGGGTCCCTGACCTTCGTGTCGCTCCAGGATTGGGATCCCGGCGCTGTGCACGTCGCCGCGCATGCGGCCAGGGTCGGCCGGGACGCCCGGTTCCGTTCGTTCACGGTGACTCTCGGCGGAGATCTCGTCCGCCTGTCGCCCACCGTCACCTACGCCGGACCTGGCGGGGATGCCGAACTCTACGGGCTGTTCTTCACCGACGCCGGTCAGCACCAGGAGCACCGGCTGCTGGTTGATCACAGCCCGCGGTCCTGCCGCAGCCGGGTCGCCTACAAGGGCGCGTTGCAGGGCGAGGGCGCGCACGCGGTGTGGATCGGTGACGTGGTGATCGGCGCGGACGCCGTGGGTACCGACACCTACGAGCTGAACCGTAACCTCGTCCTCACCGATGGTGCCCGCGCGGACTCGGTGCCGAACCTGGAGATATCCACCGGTGAGGTCGTCGGGGCCGGCCACGCCAGCGCCACCGGCCGTTTCGACGACGAGGCGCTGTTCTACCTGATGGCGCGGGGCATCCCGGCGGACGAGGCGCGACGGCTGGTGGTCCGGGGCTTCTTCGCCGAGATCGTCGACCGGATCGAGATCGACTCTCTCCGGGAACGGATCACTGCGGCGGTCGAGGCGGAGCTGGACGGGGTCGTCTAGTGGGTGTTTTCCAGCGTGTGTGCGCGTTGTCGGACCTCAGTGAGGAGTCCGCGCTCGGCGTCGAGGTCGGCGGGCAGCCGGTGTGCCTGGCGCTGGCCGCCGGGCAGGTCTACGCCATCCGCGACGAGTGTTCCCACGCCGAGGTGATGCTCTCCCACGGCGAGGTCGAGGACGCGAGGATCGAATGCTGGCTGCACGGCTCGCAGTTCGACCTTGCCACAGGTGAGCCCGTCGGGCTGCCGGCAACCGAGCCGGTACCCGTCTATCCGGTGAAGATCGACGGTGACGACGTGCTCGTCGACATCGGGCAGTCATAGCGGCTTTTAGGACATAGCGGTTTTTAGGAGACTGATCAAGTGTCGACCCTTGAGATCCGTAACCTCCATGTCTCGGTGGAGACCGATTCCACCGAGGGGAGGGAGATCCTGCGCGGTGTGGACCTGACGATCCGCCGCGGCGAGACCCATGCGATCATGGGGCCGAACGGCTCCGGCAAGTCGACGCTGGCGTACTCCATCGCCGGTCACCCCAAGTACACGATCACCAGCGGTTCGGTGGCGTTGGACGGGGTCGACGTGCTCGCGATGAGCGTGGACGAACGCGCCCGCGCCGGGGTCTTCCTTGCCATGCAGTACCCGGTTGAGGTGCCCGGCGTGTCGGTGTCGAACTTCCTGCGCTCATCCGTGACAGCCGTGCGCGGCGAGGCGCCCAAGCTGCGTACGTGGGTCAAGGAAGTCCGTGAGTCCATGGCGACCCTGGAAATGGACCCGGCATTCGCCGAGCGCAGCGTCAACGAGGGTTTTTCCGGTGGTGAGAAGAAGCGTCACGAAATCCTTCAGATGGCCCTGCTCAAGCCGAAGATCGCTATCTTGGACGAGACCGACTCGGGCCTTGACGTGGACGCGCTGCGGATCGTCTCCGCCGGCATCGAATCCGTCCGCGCGGCCGGGGAGACCGGTATTCTTCTGATCACCCATTACACCCGTATCCTGCGTTATGTGAAGCCGGAGTTCGTCCATGTGATGGCTGGCGGGCGCATCGTCGACTCCGGCGGCCCCGAGCTCGCCGCGGTCCTGGAGGACGGCGGCTACGACCGGTACGTCAAGGCGACCGAAGCGACCGAGGTGCCTGCGCCGGCCGGGACGGCGGTATGACGATGACGGACGCGATGCCCTCGCCCACGCGGCGCACCGCCGCTCAGCCGGGGGGCGGGTACGACGTCGATCAGGTCCGCAAGGACTTCCCGATCCTGGCCCGGCGTGTCCACGACGGCCGGCCGCTGGTCTACCTCGACAGCGCGGCCAGCTCGCAGAAGCCCACGGCCGTCCTCGACGCCGAGCGGGACTACTACGAGCTGCACAACGCCAACGTCCACCGCGGCATCCACGTGCTGGCCGAGGAGGCGACCGCGCTGTACGAGTCCGCTCGCGACCGGGTCGCCGCCTTCATCGGCGCGCCCGGGCGTGACGAGGTCGTCTTCACCAAGAACTCCTCCGAGGCGCTGAACCTCGTCGCCTACGCGATGAGCAATGCCGCCACCGCCGGCCCCGAGGCGGAGCGGTTCCGTCTCGGTCCGGGCGACGAGGTCGTCATCACCGAGATGGAGCACCATTCCAACCTGGTGCCCTGGCAGATGCTGTGCCGGCGGACCGGGGCCACGCTGCGCTGGATCGGTCTCACCGACGACGGCCGGCTCGACCTCACCGACCTCGATCAGGTGATCACTGAGCGGACGAAGGTCGTCTCGTTCGTGCACCAGTCGAACATCCTCGGCACGGTCAACCCGGTGGCGACGCTGGTCGACCGGGCTCGGGCGGTGGGCGCGCTGACCGTCTTGGACGCCTCCCAGTCCGTGCCGCACATGCCGATCGACGTGACCGCGCTCGGGGTGGATTTCCTCGCCTTCACCGGCCACAAGATGTGCGGGCCGACCGGTATCGGCGTGCTGTGGGGCCGGGGTGAGCTGCTGGCGGTGATGCCGCCGTTCCTCGGTGGCGGCGAGATGATCGAAGTGGTGACGATGGAGGCGTCGACGTATGCCGTGCCACCGCACCGGTTCGAGGCCGGCACGCCGATGATCGCTCAGGCGGTCGGGCTCGGTGCCGCGGTCGACTACCTTACAGATCTTGGTATGGACGCGATCGCCGCCCACGAGCACGACATCACCGCCTACGCCATCGACCAGCTGGTCACCGTGCCAGGCCTGCGGATCATCGGGCCACCGGACGCGGTCGACCGGGGCGGCGCCGTCTCGTTCGTGCTCACCGGGTCCGACAACCGGCCGCTGCACCCCCACGACGTCGGTCAGCTGCTCGACGAACGGGGTATCGCCGTTCGCGTGGGACACCACTGCGCCCGCCCGGTCTGCCTGCGCTACGGCGTCCCGGCCACGACTCGGGCGTCCTTCCACCTGTACTCGACCCGTGGTGAGGTCGACGCGCTGGTGGAAGGCCTGGGGCATGTCCGGAGGTTCTTCGGGACGTGAAACTGGACTCCATGTACCAGGAGATCATCCTGGACCACTACCGCAACCCGCACCACCGCGGGCTGCGTGAGCCTTACGACACCGAGGTCCACCATGTCAACCCGACCTGCGGGGACGAGGTGACCCTGCGGGTCAAGGTGGCCGACGGCAAGGTCGCGGACGTCTCCTACGAGAGCGAGGGCTGCTCGATCAGCCAGGCGTCCGCGAGCGTCATGACCGACCTCGTGATCGGCCGGTCCGTCACCGACGCGCTCGAACTTGGCCAGGAGTTCCTGGCGTTGATGCAGTCGCGCGGCACCGTCGAGCCGGACGAGGATGTACTGGAGGACGCGGTCGCCTTCGCGGGCGTGTCGAAGTACCCGGCCAGGGTCAAGTGCGCCCTGCTGTCGTGGATGGCCTGGAAGGACGCGACCGCGCAGGCGGTGGGCGGCATCCCGGAACAGGAGGTGGACCGGTGAGCGAGACCACCGTGACCGCGCAGGACCCGGCTGTGGCCGAGACTGTGGCCGAAGTCGAAGCGGCTGAGGTCAATGCCGCTGAGGTCGAGGCCGCTGAAGCGGACACGGCTGGGCAGGCAGCCGGGCCAGCCGTGGACAAGGCCGCCGTCGACGACGTCGAGGAGGCCATGCGCGACGTCGTTGACCCCGAGCTCGGCATCAACGTCGTCGACCTGGGCCTCGTGTACGGCATCAACGTCCACGACGACAACACGGTCACCCTGGACATGACGCTGACCTCGGCGGCCTGCCCGCTGACCGACGTGATCGAGGACCAGACCCGCTCGGCCCTGACCGACGGGCCGGACGCCCTGGTCAATGACGTGACCATCAACTGGGTCTGGATGCCCCCGTGGGGTCCCGACAAGATCACCGACGACGGTCGTGAGCAACTGCGGGCCCTCGGCTTCAACGTCTGACCGCTGCGGCGGCATCGTGCGATGGATGCGGCCGGGTGTGTTACCCTTGGGTTGCATGCGTGTTGGCACGTGTGCTCTAACACTGCCGGACGTAATGGCCGGTTCAGACATCGGGCGTTCATGGTTATGGGAACAAGACCGGAGCGCCAAGGGTGGAATCGCCGGGAGTAGCTCCTGTGCTCCCGGCGATTTCGCCTAAATTCATGTCGGCGGTTGAGGTAGCCGTGAGCCGATCGACATCGCTGACCCGTACGAACCCCGATCTGATCGCGGATTCGTGAGAAAAGCGGGAAACCGCGCGCCGCGTTCAACGTTCTCCTGTCTCGGGTGTTTCAGCTCAATGGGCTGCCCGTCAGCTTCGACGAAACCCCTGCTGGAGAGGTTTCCGTTCGGTTCTGTGACCTGGACCGTTGCCACGCTTTTGCGCTGCCACACCCCGGGCACGCTTGGCCGTGGGTCGAGGGATCCGACGTAGCGCAACCCGGTGCTGGCATCCTGATGAACCATTACGCTCATACCCGGAAGCAGGAATCCGGGCGGTACCCGTAACCTTCGGCGCTTCGGACCGAGTCGTACCTCGATACTGGTCTCGTCCAACCACCGATTTACAACGGCGGTATCAAGACCGGTCGGCCGGCCGCGTCGGCTTACATCGTAAACCACCCGCGGGAGGTCGTTCTGTCCTCGTCCCAGGTCGACACCGACCGGCCAGAGGTCTACTCGCCGTCCACGTAGTACCTTGCCGGACAGGCGATCAGCGGGCATGCTGCCGAGCGAACCCGCCGGCCCGCTGAGCATGATTCGGTGGGTCGTTTCATCGATGTAGTCGATGTTCATCGTTTGTAGTGTGTCGGCAACGCAAGTTTGGGCAATGATCATTCTTAGTTGGTGCCCGTGGGGTTTGACGCGAAGATCTACAGATGCGGCAAGGGCTTCTTCGTCCAGCAATAACCACCGATGGTCATCATGTCGCCACTGTACGCCGTCGCGGGCTGCGACCCAGACCGGGACACCGATTTCTTCTGCAAAGCGATATGCGGGGATGATATCCATGTCCCTGCTCACGGAAATGATGCCGCGAGCCTGGTGGAGTCCATCCCGTATGGCGACCGCCAGCCGGCAGATTTCCACTGCGCAAAGGACATCTACCATTTTTTCAGCGGGCTGGCCGTCATCGATCTTGCCTTCATCGCTTCTGTCTGAGAGACGTCCGTTGAGGACTCTCGCTCGTGGGTCCCGCTCCCAGCGGGCCCTTGCCTCCTGGTTTTTTTTCAGGGCGTCCTCGAACCTCGTACTCTGCTTTTTGTAGCCGTTGCCACGCTGAGCCGGCTCCGTTGCGAGGGAAAAATAGACTTCCTTTATTTCGAAACCGTATGGACGCAGCGCGCCGATCAGCCCGTCTACCGTCGCGTGCCGTGGCTTTCCGGACGAGGCCATAACCTGGCGCCGCAGGTTCCAGGCATCCACCACCGCCACCATCGGCATCCGGCGTGCATGATCTGTCTTGTGAAGGCTGGCTGTGTTCAGGTGGCGGGGCATGGCACCTCGTTGGCGATGTAGCAACACTTATCACATCGGACGGTATTCAAGAACCACAGAGTGTACAGGTATGGCTCGATCAGCCGACTACCGCTATCTGCGGACAGCCATCGCAACGGTGAGTTCCTTGTCGGGCTTGGCAAACTGGCGGACCGTTGCGTCTGACCAGATCGCCAGCGCCGCTCGTAGCAATTTTTGATCTTACTGTGGTGGGCATGTATACGTAAGCGATCGATCTTCCATTCGAGATCGTGGATCGTGGACACGGCTGCTCCTAGGTACGAGACAAGATCCAACAAGCATTTACCAACGAACAGCATCCCGAGACTTGTCTACGGAAGCGGGATGCTTGCTGACCCGGCCACTCTACGCGCATGCCCTCACGGAGCCCCTGGCAGCCCTGCCTACCCAGGTAGGGCGGTGCCTTCTTCAGGTTGCCAGTCTCGGCCACGGCCAGATCCGCGTCAGGGCCCCCGAGATGGTCGACCATGTGATAACGGAACTCTGCCGTTATCACATACGGGCAGGGCGAACAGCTGCAACCTGCCTCCGGGGTCGCGCACTTGGCGTGCTCGACGATCGTCGAACAGTCCACCTGTGGCAGGCCCGTCGTCAGACCGGGTACGCGTGGCCGCGCTCGTTGCTTGGGCCTTGACCTGGCTGAAGCGGCCAGCGATTCGGCCCGCCAGGTCATCGAAAGTTGTGCTGCAACCGGTCGGAGTCTGGGCCGTGGCCCCGGTCGCTGGAAGATCTTTGATGATCTATACAAACCATTATGATCAACCGGTGGCCGCCTCATGGCCGCTGCTGCCACGTAGCGTTACCTGCCGCTACGTGTTCAAAGATCGATAAGCAGGCCGCTGGTACCCCATGCCCACCTGCGCTTGACGGGCCAGCTGTTAGGATTGGGCAGCATCATTCATCCCTTGAGGGATTGCAACGGATGCTGTTCCTTGGTTCCCACCATGGCGCCGCTTTTTTAATCATCCCTGGAGGGATCAGATTCAAACCGATCAATGGGTGGCAACACAAGGCCACAGCGATGAGGATTGGCGGGCAGCGATTGCGGTAGCAAGTTCTTCGTCGGTGACGATTTCCCCGCGGGCGAGTTCTTCTTCGGACTCGGCCAGCCTGCGGACCGTCGTCGCATCCGACAGGATGGCCAGAGTCTCCGCCAGTGACTCCGGATCACAAGCAGTCATCGATCGTCCCTTGGCTCAGGCCAGTAGGTCGGCTGGGGAGAAGCTCAACGGAAACGGGCGGTCTACGGCGCACGTTGCCGGGCCCTCGGCATAGGCGACCTGCTCGTAGCGGCCTTTGGTGAGTTCGAAGACGAAGACCGCCGGGACGTCCGGATCGACGATCCAGTAGGACGGGATGCCGGCCGTCTCGTACTCGTCGAACTTGTCACGTCGGTCATAACTCCGCCCGAACCGGGACAGCACCTCGACCACGAGAAGCGGGATCTTCGCCTTGGGATGCGCTAGGACGACGATGTCGGGCTGAAGGACGCGGCCGGTCGCCAGCGTGACGTCGAAGGGGGCGGGAAGCGCCCGAGCGGCCTCGGTCTGTGCGCCGACGAGCAGGGTGAGCAGGTGCGCGACCGCGAGCTGATGGGCGTAACCCGGGGACGGGCTCACGACGATGGTGCCGTCGACCAGCTCGTACCGCCGGCCATCCGCCGGAGTCCGGCGCAGGTCGTCCGGGGTGAAGCCATCCGGGTGGCGGGAGTGGAAGAACGTGACGCCGTCGCGGGTCTCGACAGCGCCGATGCCGAAGGGCCAGCGCCGCAGATCGGCGTCGCCGAGCGGCTCGCCAGCGAGACCGGTAAACGGGGAGCACGCCCAACCGTCCTCGTCCGGCTGCGTCGTCGACGGCTCATGTCTCACCATCACCCTGGTCATGGTGCCACTCCCTGCTGGGTTCGGACGGCACGTTTGCTTCACAGCATACATCGGAGTGTTGCTGACATATAGCACTATGTACATGATGTCGGTCGGGTAGTGCGGACGAGCCTGCGTCTTATCCAATGGTTATGATCCGCTCGCCCGGCGTGCAGAGCCAGATCGGCGGGTGGGAGGCTGTCGTCCCGGTCGTCCGTCAGTACCTGATGGATGAGGGCGGCGCTGTGGGCGGCTTGGCGGGTACTGGAGCTCAGCGCCGACAACGGACAAGACCACGGCACCGAGGATCGGGGGAGTCGGATGAGATTTCGAGTGGACGTCGCCGCGGATGTGGACAGCATTCCGTGGGACCAGGTGTTCAGCCCGGCGCGCGGGGTGGCCTACGATCTGATCCGCGTTCAGGACGAGGCGCTGGCCGCTGAGTTACACGATCACGGCTACGCGGGCAGTTCGCTGCGTCCGTTGGGTCTGTCGTCGCCGTGCTTCCGCGGGGCGGGCCGGCGCACCGGCTTGTACGGCGCGTCCGGTGACGGCACGGTCTGGTTCGGCTCCCCGGTGCCCCGGGTGGCCGCGGCGCTGCTGGCCGGGGTCGCCGGGCGCACGGAGCTCCGCTGGGGCACTATTGCGCTGCGGGTGCGGGGCGTCCAGCTGGAGCCGATGCCGGACCACAGCCGCGGGTGGGCGGATTTTTCGACGGTGACACAGGTGCTGGTGAAATTCGAGGACCGGTTCATCCACCCCGACCATCCGCGGTATGCGGAAAGGCTGTGCCACAACCTGCGGCACAAGGCGGACGTGCTGGGCCTGCCCGGCGACCTGGAGATCGACATCGTGTCGTACGGGCCTGCGCGCAAGTTCCTGGTGCAGCGCGCGCCCCGGCACGGCAGCACCGTCCAGCTGCGCGTGCATGCCGATCCCGTGTTGCTCGACGCCCTTTACGAATGGGGCCTGGGGCTCAACACCAACCAGGGATTCGGCTGGATCCGATGACCGCACCACCGGATGCCGGCGAACAGTTACGGACAGAAGCGCTGGCCTTGACACGTCATCCGATCCAACGTTGCGGAGCATGGGCGGTCACGATTCTCGCGGGCCGCGATCATCCGGATGACGTGACGGTGGAGGATCTCGATGATGTCGCGGCACGGATCGTGCGGGATGTCGTGCGGGCGGCCACAGCGGGTAAGGACGACGCGGCCTATGACTGGTGGAAGGTCCTGTACGCGCTGTTCCCGAACGCGAAGCCGACCCACGCGAGCCGGCCGCGGGACGCCGCCGCGCTGACCGGCGAGGTGGACCGGTTCTTCGCCGTGGACCGGGCGCGCGACGTGCTACGACCGTGCGTGTTCTGCGGCGCGATGGCCGGCGTCCTGTGGGCGAAGTCGATGCTGCCGATGTTCGACACGACGAAGTTCCGCAACACGCTGCCACCGGGGGCGGCGGGCTGGCCGGTGTGCCGGGCGTGCCGGATCGCGGTGTGGGCGATGCCGTACGGCGCCGCGGTAACAGCCGGGTCGGCGACGGTACTGACCTGCGACGGTGACGTGGTCGAGCGGAATTTCGCGGCGCGGAACTGTGAACGGGCCGCCCGGATCCAGCAGGTCGGATTCAGCTCCCTGCCGTCTCATGCCTCTCCCGAGGCGGTGACATTGTGGGGGCTGCGAAACTACGCGGCACGGTCCGGCACGAACCAGCGGCCGGTCGCCACGACATTGTGGATGTTCAAGAACGACAACCAGGAGCCGTGGCTGCGGGTCACCGCCACCCGACTGGCGGTCGTGGGATTTCTACGGGCGCTGCCGACCCAACCGGTCGCCGCCCGGGGCTGGCGACGGCTCGAACGCGCGTTGACCAGGCGGGCCGCGGACGGAACGGTCATCCGCGGCGGCCGTGACGCCATTGCCCGGACGTTGTTCGAACCGGTCAACGATCATCGGGACCGGCTGCTGGTCGAGCTGTTCAACCGCCGCGACGCGGTGGAGAAGACGTCGGCGTCGACCCTGCGGGACTGGCGGGCGTTGTCAGCGCTGTATCTGAGGGAGATGTGTGGAATGGACACGGGTGACCTGAAACCCGTCACCACGCTGCTGGTCGACTGGATCACGGCGGAGAAGAATCCCCGCGGCCGGTTCAACGAGTACCGGCAGGTGGCCGGGCGGACGTTCGCGCTGCAACGCCTGCTGATGGATGCGAGCGCCCGGCTGTTGCTCGACGGGCATCGTCCGTCGGACATCACCGGGGTGACCGAGACGCTGCTGGCCTCGACCCCGCAGGGGTGGCGCCTGCGCGGGCAGCTGTTCTTCGAGGTCGTCGCCGAGCTGGTCACGCGCGGAGCGGCGATCGGGACGCGGGCCGAGAGCGACGAGGACGACGCCGACGACACCGACGGGCCGCGCGTGGGATTCGACCCGGATGCGGACGACGATGATGTTGACAATGACGGGGGGTACGCCTGATGGCGTTTCTGGCAGGAAAGATCGTGCTCGCGGTGGAGGCGGGCGCGCCGAACAACGGCGCGGGTGACACGACGACCGGCAGGGTGAAGAAGACCCGGATCCGGGGCCGGTACTACCCGTATGTGTCCGCGCAGGCGTTCCGCCGCTGGCTGCGGGACACGATGACCGCCGCCGGCTCGGTGCCGTCGCCGACCGAGCGGGTCGGAAAAGCGCAGGGTAAGGCGCAGAAGGTGACCACGAACGCGGACCCGATCCGGTACGTCGATGACGACCTGTTCGGTTACATGAAGGCCACGGCGAAATCCACCGACGAGGCCACGACCGTGCGGGACACCCCGTTCATGGTGGGTACGTTCCTCGCGGTCGAGCCGGCGCAGCTCACCGAGGATTTCGGGGTGATGTCCCGGAACATTTCCGAGCCGGTGCTGCACTCGCACGAGTTCTACACTGCGGACCTCGCCGCGCCGTTCCTGTTCGACATACCGCGGGTGGGCACGTTTACCCTGCCGGGTCCGAGCGGGTCGGGCCGGCCCAACTATCTCGACGAGAAAACCGCGCTGGGCTTTGCGGCCGCGGTGCAGGCCGGTGCGACCACGCAGACCTTCCGCGGCCACACCGCGGTACGCTTGCCGCTCGCCTCCCGGCGGGAGCGGGTCGCGGTCCTGGTGGAGGCGCTGGCGGAGCTGGCCGGTGGTGCGAAGAAGGCGTTGCACTACGGTGACCGCGTTCCGGCGCTGCTGGCGGTGGTGCCGATGGCGGGTGGGGTGAACCCGTTCGGTTTCGTCATCGACGGGGCGGAGGACGGCACCGGTCTTCAGGTCCGCGGTGACGTGCTCCGCAAGGAACTGGCCGCATGGCAGGGCGAATGGGAGTCGCCGGTGCTCATCGGCTGGCGGCCCGGCTTCCGCGATGTCCTGCGCAGGCGGTTCGAGGCCGACCTGGCCGAGCAGATCGCGGCCGGCCAGGTGGTGATCGATCATCCGCGGACGGTGCTGCTGGCGTTGGCCGCGCGGGTGCGGGACGGGCAGCATGACGCCTGGTTCGACGACCCGGCCCGGTGAGCACGGTGAGCGAACATCCACGCCCGGTCCCGGTCGAGGCGCTGCGGGTCGAGCTGTTCGCGCCGGTCGCGTCGTTCCGGGACCCGATGTTCCCCGGGGTCACCCGCTGCCTACCGGTGCCCGCACCGTCGACCGTGCGGGGCATGCTCGCGGCGGCCACCGGCCGGCCCGACGAACCGGTCCGGCTGGGGATGGCGGCCAGTGCCGCCGGTGACGGCATCGACCTGGAGACCTACCATCCGATCGCCGCGGACGGGAGCAACCCGGCGATCGGCGGCCGGGTCCGGGCGGGCAAGGGCGGCGCCACCGTACGGGAACGGCCGTTCCTCACCGGCGTCCACGTGACCCTGTGGATTCCGGGCGCGGACGGCCGCCGGATCGAAGCCGCGCTGCGCCGGCCCATCTGGGGTTTGCGGCTGGGGCGCTCCCAGGATCTGGTGTACCTGCGGGGCCGGCCCCGGTGGACGGTGCTGCACCCGGCCGCGCAGGCGGTGGTCGGTCACGCTCTGGCACCGCCGGACGGGCATGACGCGCCCGGGGCGGTGTCGGTCCGGCTCGCTGAGACCGTGAGCGCCGACCGGTTCCGCACCGTCTACGGATCGTTCCTGTGGTGCCCGACAGCTGCGGGGCGCCGGGATGTTCAGGGTGCCTACCGCGACGAGGGCACCGGTGAGGCGGTCTGGCTCCACGGCCCTGACCAGGCCGGCAGCACGGATGGCGCCGATGCCGGGGAGATGGCCGATAACACCGATAACGCAGATAGCCCCGGCGCTGCGGGCAACTCGGCGAGCGCCCGCGGCGATAGCGGTGGCGGCGGTGGTGACGGCGGTCATCGAGCTGCGCTCGACCAGGTGCTGGCGAAGTCCGCCACCGGCTCCGCGCACGGCCGGCCGGAGCCGCTGACCGACCACTGCGCGGCGGTGCGGGACGCCGCCCGCGCGGTCGCCGACCGCATCGGCCCGGCCGGGCCGATCGCCGCGGAACCGCGCTTTTGGGCCTGGGTGGAACAGGCCGCCCTGCTGCACGACGCCGGCAAGGTAGCCGCCGGTTTCCAGCGGCAGTTGCGGGTGCGCAAGGCGCCGTGGGGCGAGCGGCACGAGGTGCTCTCGCTGGCCTACGTAGACCTGCTCACCGCCGGTCAACCCGATCATGACCGGCTCATGACGGCAACGGGCGTCGCTTTCCACCACAAGCCACTGACGGTCAGCGGTGGCCTCGGCGACGGCCTGGCTGACAGGTACCCGTATGACGGTGGCTGGGAATGCCGCTTCGGCCTCAACCCGGATGCTTTCGGTGACGAACCCCGCATCCAGGTCACCCCGGCGCGGCACGCCGAGCTGCTCACCTGGTTCACCGGCCAGCTCGGCACGAGCCTGCCGCCATCGGACGGCCGGCGGTTGTGGCAGCGGGCCCGTGATCTGTTCGTGGCGACGCGGGACGCCTGGATCGACCCGGTCACCCCGGAGGACGGCCTGCTGGCGGTGCTGTTGCAGGGCGCGGTCACCCTCGCCGACCATTCCGGCTCCGCCCAGGTGCCGTTGCAGCGGCACATGCCGTTACCGTCGCGCTTTCTCGACCGACTGGCTACACCGTACGATCATCAGCGGGGGGCGGCGGCGGTCGACGGCCATCTCGTACTGACCGCGCCGACCGGCAGCGGTAAGACCGAAGCGGGTCTCGCCTGGGCGTCCACCCAGCTCGCGGGAATGCCGGGCCGGCCACGGCTGGTGTGGGTGCTGCCCTACCGGGCGTCCATCGACGCCGCCGCCGAGCGGTTCACCCATGCGCTCGACCCGCCACCGGGCGAGGCGGAGCCCGACATCGGCGTGCTGCATTCCACCGCTGCCCGCACGCTGCTCACCCGGGCGGTGGCGGAGGACTGCGCGCCCGGACCCGACGACGCGCGCAAGGCCCGCGCCCGCGCGGGGGCGATGCGACTGTTCGCCCAGCGGGTGCGTGTCGCCACCCCGCATCAGTTGCTGCGGGCGGCGATCGCCGGGCCGCGGTACTCCTCGGTCCTGCTGGAGCAGGCCAACGCGCTGTTCGTCCTGGACGAACTGCACGCCTACGACCCGGTCACCTTCGGCCGGATCTGCGCGGCCCTGCGGCTGTGGAAGCAGCTCGGGAGCCGGGTCGCGGTGCTCTCCGCGACCCTCGCACCGCCGATGATCGAACTGGTTAAGGAAAGTCTGTCTCCGCGGCCGGTGGCGGTCGTGCCCGCCGCCGCCGGCACCGCGCCGGACCGCCATCGGCTCGTCCTCGACGAGGAGCCGGTCACCTCGCCGGCAAGCCTTGAGGTCATCACCGGATGGCTGTCCGAGGGGCGCAGCGTCCTGGTGGTGGCCAACACCGTCCGCAGCGCCCAGGCCCTGTTCGAGGCGCTGGCGCCGGCCGCCCGCGCCGTGCATCCGGATGACGACAACGCGGCCCTGCTGCTGCACTCAAGGTTCAAAGCCCGTGACCGGACCGCGATCGAACGGCGAGTCGCCGCCCGGCATCCCGAACGCGAACCGGGCGAGCCGGCCCTGCGTGAGGGCCGTGGCGGACTCGTCGTATCCACCCAGGTGCTGGAGGTCTCGCTGTGCCTGGACTTCGACCGCGGGGTCAGTGAACTCGCCCCGATCGAAGCGGTCGCCCAACGTGCCGGCCGGGTCAACCGCCGCGGGCGCCATCCGGACGGGCCTGTCGAGTTCCGCGTTCACGCCGTGTCGTCCCACCTGCCCTACGAAGAGGAGGCGCTGGACGCGGCGTGGGCCGCCATGCAACGCACCGTGACCGCTGATCCGATGATCTCGGAACACACGATCGGTGCCTGGCTCGCCGACGTCTACGCCACCCCCTGGGGGCAGCAGTGGGCCCAGATCGCCCGCGAGGCGCGGGACGAGTTCGCCGCGGCTTTCCTGACCTTCCGCCAGCCGTTTGAGGACCGTGGCGAGTTCGCCGACAAGCTTGACGAGGGCTTTGACACCGTGCACGTCCTGCACGCCGACGACGTCGACGAGTACCGGGAACTGTCGGACCGGCGTGACGGTCACCCGCTGCTCGCCGAAGGGCTGCTCATCCCCATCCGCTTCGGGCAGTACGCAGGCCTGTTGCGCGACCGGCATGCCCACGTCGACCGGCGTCTCAAACTGGCTGTGGTCGATCTGCCGTACACGGCCGAGGCCGGGCTGGATCTGTCCGCCGACCCGGACACGGGTGCTCGTGCGCAGGCCATCCCAGTGGACACCGTCCTGTGAGCGACACGAATCCTGTGAGCACCGTCGGCCCCGTGAGCGACACGAGCAGCCCCACGAGCAGCCCCACGAGTGAGGTTGGTGACGACGGCCTCGGCGGTGTCCACATCAAGTACCTGCTGCACTGCCCGCGTCAGCTCTGGCTCTACATGCGTGGCTACCGGCCGGAGGCGTCCAGCGATCTGGTCGCCTTCGGTGAGGTCGTGGACGACACCACCTACACCCGCCGCCGCGACATCGACCTCGGCGAGGCGAAAATCGACTGGGTCACCACCGGCGCGGTCGTCCATGAGACCAAGTCCTCCCGTGCCCCTTCGGCGGATCATGAGGCGCAGGTCCGCCATTACTGCCTGCTGTTGGAACGGCGCGGGGTCCACGTGCGAGGCGGGACTGTCCACTACCCGTTGATCCGCCGGACGGTCACCGTGACCTGGAACGACCAGGCCCGCGCCGCCGCTCTGGACGCCGAGCGCCAGGCCCGTGCCGTGATCGCCGCGCCGTCGATACCACCACGGCTGGAGCGCAGGCGCTGCCGCGGCTGTTCCTATACCGACTACTGCTGGGGGTAGTTCATATGACCGACCATCGCCGGGCGTCCCGGCCACAGGCATGAGCGCCGCCGGCCGCACGTACTGGCTGACCGAACCGTGCCGCATCCGTCGCGAGGACAACAGCCTGCGTATCGAGCGGGCTGACGCCAAGCCGGTGCGTCTCCCGATCACCGATGTCCGCGATCTCGTGACCTTCGACCACGTCGACATCAACACCGCGGCGGTGTCGCTTCTCGGCCGGCACGGCGTGATGCTCCACGTCCTGGATCACTATGGCAACTATGCCGGCGCCGTCACCCCCGCCGAGGACATGTCGTCGGCTCAGGTGCTGCGCTGCCAGGTTGCCCTCACCGCAGACCCGGAGCAGCGGGTCGCAGTCGCCCGTTCACTGGTAGCCACGACTGCGGCAAATGTGCGCTGGGCGCTGGACACCGAACATCTCGATCGCGCCCTGGATACCCTTACCGCCCAGCTCCCGGACTGTCACAGCGCCGAACAGCTTATGGGGGCAGAGGGGAACTTCCGCCGAACGGCCTGGGGGGTGTTCGACACGATCCTGCCGGCCTGGCTGCGGCTGGACGGTCGAACCCGCCGTCCACCGACCAATGCGGGAAACGCCTTTATCAGCTATACCAACAGCATCGTCTACGCGCGAGTCCTCACCGCCCTGCGTTGCACCCCGCTGCACCCCGCGCTCGGATTTCTGCACGCCGACACCGACCGGCGCCGTAACACCCTCGCCCTGGACCTGGCCGGAACCGTTCAAGCCGCTGTTCGCCGAGCGCCTGCTGCGCCGCGCCGCCGCGCAGAAGACCCTGCGACCCTCCGACTTCGAAACCGACGTCGGTCGGGCCTCCCTCAGCCGTGACGGCCGTAAGAAGGTCTCCACCATGATCCGGGAGGAGCTCGCCACGACCGTCTACCACCGGACGCTGCGCCGCAAGGTCTCCTACGAGGAGATCATTCATCTCGAGGCGCTCAAGATTGTCCGCCTCTGCCTGGAGGGCACACCTTACAAGCCCTTCCGGCCCTGGTGGTGACGCATGTTCGTCGTGCTCGTCTACGACACCGCGGCCGAACGCAACCCCGTCGTTCTCAAGACCTGCCGCAAGTACCTGCACTGGACTCAGCGCAGCGTGTTCGAAGGGGAACTGTCCGCTGCGCAGTATCGAGCGCTCCTCGCAGCGCTCCGTACCCATCTTGATCTCGACTATGACAGCATCCGCATCTACCGGACCCGTTCCCCGCACCTGGTGGAGACCGAGTGGCTCGGACGCGAGACGGGCAACCAGGACTCCATCCTCTAGAATGACGATCAAGGCTCTGACCTGCGGCGTTGCACTACCGCCGGACCGCTGCAGAACGAGCCCCGGAACGATCTCCAAAACAGGCTGTGACCTGCGTGTTTATCTTCGGGTCCCTGATCATCCCTGGAGGGATTGAAACCCGTAGCCCTGAGCGCGTGCCCATGCTTGAACCTCGTCCCTGATCATCCCTGGAGGGATTGAAACTGCTGCGGACACTGGTCATGCGTGTCCGTGACGTCGTGTCCCTGATCATCCCTGGAGGGATTGAAACAGCATGTAGCCGTAAAACCACAGGATCGCGATGGCGGCGGTCCCTGATCATCCCTGGAGGGATTGAAACCATGTTTCTCCGCTACGGCTCAGAGGAATTCAGGTCCCTGATCATCCCTGGAGGGATTGAAACGGACGTGGTCCGGGTCCGGGTTCGCCGGGCTGCGGTCCCTGATCATCCCTGGAGGGATTGAAACGACACGTCCAAGCCGCCATCACGGGCAGCTCCCGGGGTCCCTGATCATCCCTGGAGGGATTGAAACCGGGCATCCAGGAGCAGTCCGGTCACGACGGGGTTCGTCCCTGATCATCCCTGGAGGGATTGAAACGCGCGCCTCGCCGCCGCATACGGCACCCCTACCAGGTCCCTGATCATCCCTGGAGGGATTGAAACCGCCGCACCATCGCCGCCATGCTCGGCCTGCGCAAGGGTCCCTGATCATCCCTGGAGGGATTGAAACAGCGCTCTCACGCGGGCCGCCGGAACCGCTCCAGGGGTCCCTGATCATCCCTGGAGGGATTGAAACGCTACGGCGGCCGCCCAGTCCGCAATCAAGGGCGCGTCCCTGATCATCCCTGGAGGGATTGAAACCCGCGCTGGACAACCTCATTTCGTCCGAGCGTTAGTCCCTGATCATCCCTGGAGGGATTGAAACCCGTGACGGGAGGTGCGCGATGAGCCTGCTGGACGGTCCCTGATCATCCCTGGAGGGATTGAAACAATATTGATCCGACCGTGCGCGCGGAATGGCAGACCTGTCCCTGATCATCCCTGGAGGGATTGAAACACATGCCATCCAATGTCCGCGACGTGCCCGCCGACCCGTCCCTGATCATCCCTGGAGGGATTGAAACACGTGACACGGCTCCGTCGCCACTAGCTGGGACGGGTCCCTGATCATCCCTGGAGGGATTGAAACTCTACAGGTGGCCTACTGGCAGAGTCTGCTGTAGGTCCCTGATCATCCCTGGAGGGATTGAAACACCGACGACGACGCGACCGACGACGACTGACCTGCGGGGTCCCTGATCATCCCTGGAGGGATTGAAACGTATGCCCGCCCGCATCAACAGCCGCAGGGCCCAGGAGTCCCTGATCATCCCTGGAGGGATTGAAACCTGTCTTGGCTGCCATTTTCCGCTCCCTTGTTCGTCCTGTCCCTGATCATCCCTGGAGGGATTGAAACAACGGCCTGTACTGGCTGCGCTCCCCCGGACGACCGGTCCCTGATCATCCCTGGAGGGATTGAAACCCGCTGGCCGAGCCGTTTGCGAGCACGGCGGGGGTGTCCCTGATCATCCCTGGAGGGATTGAAACCGCAGGACGTGCGCGGCGCCGAGGGCCAGGCCCCGGTCCCTGATCATCCCTGGAGGGATTGAAACCCGACCCTTTCCCATGCCATGGTGCCCATGCCCAGTCCCTGATCATCCCTGGAGGGATTGAAACCCATCGGAGGTGTACTCGCCGTCGACATCGACGGAGGTCCCTGATCATCCCTGGAGGGATTGAAACGTCGGGTCAAGCCGAGCGAGGTGCCGTCCGGGATGTCCCTGATCATCCCTGGAGGGGGGGGAAACACACGCTGCGCAACCACCCACGTGCCGGCCTCCTGCGTCCCTGATCATCCCTGGAGGGATTGAAACCAGACCCCTCACAACCCCACCAACAGCCCCGGCCAGTCCCTGATCATCCCTGGAGGGATTGAAACGTCTCAGCATCACATGCAAAGATCTTCATATTCGAGTGTCCCTGATCATCCCTGGAGGGATTGAAACGCTGCATGCGGGAGGGCGGAACGCGCACCGTCGGCGTGTCCCTGATCATCCCTGGAGGGATTGAAACCGCCAGTCGTAGCGGCTGATGTTGATGGCGCTCTCGTGTCCCTGATCATCCCTGGAGGGATTGAAACCTCAAATCCCAGGCTAGGAACGCCTACTAGGCGAGTGTCCCTGATCATCCCTGGAGGGATTGAAACGGGGTGGATGTGGCGGTAGGTGTAGACGGGGTCATGGTCCCTGATCATCCCTGGAGGGATTGAAACGCGGGTGTAGACGGAGACGTCGCGGTGGACGCCGTGTCCCTGATCATCCCTGGAGGGATTGAAACGCCGGATCAATGTCATGCTCGCCGAAGCCGCCGAGTCCCTGATCATCCCTGGAGGGATTGAAACCCTGGCGTTTTAGTTTGCACCCGCCTATGTGCTGAGGTCCCTGATCATCCCTGGAGGGATTGAAACCGGATCTCCTGGGCGGCGGTGATGGCCGGGAGGGCGTCCCTGATCATCCCTGGAGGGATTGAAACCCGTTACACCACCGGCACCACTCCCGCCGACGGTTGTCCCTGATCATCCCTGGAGGGATTGAAACACGACCGCACGGAGGCGGGTGACGCGCCTACGCAGTTGTCCCTGATCATCCCTGGAGGGATTGAAACAGGGTGATCGCGATGACGTGGGCGATCTTCAGCTTGTTCCTGATCATCCCTGGAGGGATTGAAACGCTGTGACGATCGCGTACCGGCCGGTGTGCCAGCGGGTCCCTGATCATCCCTGGAGGGATTGAAACCTGGCCATGAGCGGGCTACCCGGCCATACGGCTGCGGGTCCCTGATCATCCCTGGAGGGATTGAAACAGCTATCACGCCGGAATCTACCGTGTAGCAACTTGTCCCTGATCATCCCTGGAGGGATTGAAACAAGTTCGACGCTCCATTCATGCTGCCGATCAGCAGCGTGTTCCTGATCATCCCTGGAGGAATTGAAACTTTCCTCCCCGGGGTCCACGTGCCCGCCGGGCAGTGTTCCTGATCATCCCTGGAGGGATTGAAACCTTTTTAGCGGGGCTCGTTGATGACGGCGATCAGGTCGAGGCGGACCAGCAGGTCACGCACCACGGGCAGCGAGCCGAGGAACTTCTCCAGGCTCGGGGGCTCGGGGCCCGTAGACGAGGTCCGCGGTCGCTAGCACGCTGCGAACCATGCCAGAACGGACGCACTACGCACCAGGGCGATCACCACGCCACCCGACCAAGAAGTCACACTGTCAGCACACTGCACGAACGTGCGGAGTACAGGCGTTCAAGCCGCTGTTCGCCGAACGCCTGCTGCGTCGCGCCGCCGCGCAGAAGACGCTGCGGCCCGCCGACTTCGAAAGCGACGTCGGCCGGGCCTCCCTCAGCCGTGACGGCCGTAAGAAGGTCTCCACGATGATCCGGGAGGAGCTCGCCACGACCGTCTACCACCGGACGCTGCGCCGCAAGGTCTCCTACGAGGAGATCATCCATCTGGAGGCGCTCAAGATTGTCCGTCTCTGTCTGGAGGGCACCCCCTACAAGCCCAGGGCTGCGCGAAGATCGCAATCGGTAACGAGTAGTGGCTCAAAGTCACCACGAGGGGCCCGCTGCCGGACTACCGCTGACGCCCACAGTGCTTGTGCTTCAGGGATTTTTGGATTGTCAGGGGTGCCTGACCGTGGCCGAACGTGTAGTTGGATCAACCTGGAGTGCTACCTTCGCGCAGCCCTGCCTACAAGCCTTTCCGGCCTTGGTGGTGACGTATGTTCGTCGTGCTCGTCTACGACACCGCGGCCGAACGTAACCCCGTCGTCCTCAAGGCCTGCCGCAAGTACCTGCACTGGACTCAGCGCAGCGTGTTCGAAGGGGAACTGTCCGCTGCGCAGTATCGAGCGCTCCTCGCAGCGCTCCGTACCCATCTTGATCTCGACTATGACAGCATCCGCATCTACCGGACCCGTTCCCCGCACCTGGTGGAGACCGAGTGGCTCGGGCGCGAGATGGGCAACCAGGACTCCATCCTCTAAAATGACGATCAAGGCTCTGACCTGCGGTGTTGCACTACCGCCGGACCGCTGCAGAACGAGCCCCGGAACGATCTCCAAAACAGGCTGTGACCTGCGTGTTTATCTTCGGTCCCTGATCATCCCTGGAGGGATTGAAACAGGCCACTATTCACACGCCAACAGCACGTACGGGTCCCTGATCATCCCTGGAGGGATTGAAACATCGCGCGGTGGACGTCAAGGCGCGCGGGCGCGCGCAAGTCCCTGATCATCCCTGGAGGGATTGAAACAATGCCCTGTCATGGCGGGATCTCCCGCTGCCATTGGTCCCTGATCATCCCTGGAGGGATTGAAACGCCAGCAGCTCGGGTACGCCGGCCGCGGTGAGGGCCAGTCCCTGATCATCCCTGGAGGGATTGAAACGCGTGGACGCGGATGACCTCCAGGTCGTGACCATGTCCCTGATCATCCCTGGAGGGATTGAAACGGCAGTGACGTACCGGCTCGGCGCCGGGGGTGGCGTCCCTGATCATCCCTGGAGGGATTGAAACTAAAAAGAACTCTGCATCTCTCTCCTCCGACTGATAGTGTCCCTGATCATCCCTGGAGGGATTGAAACCCCGCCTGCATCCGCCGCGCATACTGTGGCGGCTCGGTCGTCCCTGATCATCCCTGGAGGGATTGAAACCATATTCACGGCCCGAATCCGAACCATGACATACAGTCCCTGATCATCCCTGGAGGGATTGAAACGAACCCCGTCAGGCAGGACGATTACCCACCTGCCGGGTCCCTGATCATCCCTGGAGGGATTGAAACCTCTTTGTCCAGGACGGTCCGATAGATGGATTCCTCGAGTCCCTGATCATCCCTGGAGGGATTGAAACGCTACCAGAGCCAGGTACTCGGCCCGGTGGGTTTGTGGTCCCTGATCATCCCTGGAGGGATTGAAACGTCTCAGCTACTCCCCCCCAAGCGCCGCTCACCTCGTCCCTGATCATCCCTGGAGGGATTGAAACAGATCGGCATCGACGTCTCCGACGCACACGCCGCGGTCGTCCCTGATCATCCCTGGAGGGATTGAAACCACACAAGGAGCCGACCGTGCGCCCATCCAACCAGGAGTCCCTGATCATCCCTGGAGGGATTGAAACTATGCGGTGGTCGACGCCGGGATATTCAGATGATCTGTCCCTGATCATCCCTGGAGGGATTGAAACGTAGGACGTTGGTATTCGCGGCCGGGTTGGCCGTGCAGTCCCTGATCATCCCTGGAGGGATTGAAACGGTTGGCTCTTCCGAGCCATCCGGATGGTAGATGGTCCCTGATCATCCCTGGAGGGATTGAAACGCGCTGTGGCCATGAAGAGATTTCGCCAGAGAACCGAGTCCCTGATCATCCCTGGAGGGATTGAAACACCGGCGAGACTACACCGCCGCCGCCGGGACCGGCGGGTCCCTGATCATCCCTGGAGGGATTGAAACTGATCCTGAACGATCCTTGCTATTCCGTCAAGTTCCGTCGTCCCTGATCATCCCTGGAGGGATTGAAACGATATATGTGCGCGCCATGCTGGTCTACCACCTGGTCCCTGATCATCCCTGGAGGGATTGAAACTCACCGCGATGTCGGCGCACGCGCCGGACAGGGTGGGTCCCTGATCATCCCTGGAGGGATTGAAACGTTCTCGGTATCCGAACCATCCCCCGGCTCGGTGTGTGTCCCTGATCATCCCTGGAGGGATTGAAACACCTCCGGGTCCTCCAGCTCGAAGAAGACGGGCCGATGAGGTCCCTGATCATCCCTGGAGGGATTGAAACTCTGCCACTGAAGCGCATCACGGAGAATGTCTGCATGTCCCTGATCATCCCTGGAGGGATTGAAACCGCTCACCACCGCCAAGGTCCGGGTCGCGGCCGAGTGTCCCTGATCATCCCTGGAGGGATTGAAACTGAAAGCCCGCAAGGGCGCCTACTTCCAGCGCATGCGATCCCTGATCATCCCTGGAGGGATTGAAACGGCATAGCGCCCCCATCAAGGGCGTCTGCGTCGACCTGTCCCTGATCATCCCTGGAGGGATTGAAACAGCCGCTGTAGCGGCTCTCAGGGGGGTGTGGGGGGGTCCCTGATCATCCCTGGAGGGATTGAAACGCTGTGATCTTGCGGAGCCACGTCAGGACGGCCTTGTCCATGATCATCCCTGGAGGGATTGAAACACCGTATTCCGCCCGGCTCCCCACCCGGAGGTCCGTAGTCCCTGATCATCCCTGGAGGGATTGAAACGGCACGTCCTGTCCGGGCTCCAGGACGTAGAGCAGCGTCCCTGATCATCCCTGGAGGGATTGAAACCTGCACTCCAGCGGGCATACTGTTTCGGCCGGGCCGTCCCTGATCATCCCTGGAGGGATTGAAACATGGTGGCAGGCCAGAGCCATCGATCGTCCTGGTCGTCCCTGATCATCCCTGGAGGGATTGAAACAACCCCATCGCCCTGCTGCATCATGAGGGCACCCGCGTCCCTGATCATCCCTGGAGGGATTGAAACGCGAGTAGGAAGATTCGGACCATCCCCTGCGCACCCGTCCCTGATCATCCCTGGAGGGATTGAAACCGTCGCGATGTCCGCGGAGCAGGTCCTCGTGTCGCCCGTCCCTGATCATCCCTGGAGGGATTGAAACGGACGACCGGTCCCGCCCAGCGCCAGGTCGAGGCGGGTCCCTGATCATCCCTGGAGGGATTGAAACCGCCGCTGTTCGCACGCGCCCATACGGACTTATCCGGTCCCTGATCATCCCTGGAGGGATTGAAACGACCCGAACGCGGTGACCGCGTCTCCGCGGGCGTCGTCCCTGATCATCCCTGGAGGGATTGAAACCTGGCCAGGCCCGCACACTTCTGCGCCCGCTCGGCCGTCCCTGATCATCCCTGGAGGGATTGAAACCGCACCGCCTTCGTGGCCGCGTCCCGGATCTCCTGGTCCCTGATCATCCCTGGAGGGATTGAAACCGGGACTGGTACAGCGAGTGACATCCCTTGACTGGTAGTCCCTGATCATCCCTGGAGGGATTGAAACCGTGGCATGGCTCATCGACTCGGTGACCGCCATCGCGGTCCCTGATCATCCCTGGAGGGATTGAAACACAATCCGCTGCGCGGGCTCCTCCAGCGCACCGTTGGCGTCCCTGATCATCCCTGGAGGGATTGAAACGCCGAAACGGCCATGGTGCGGCCGTCCACGTCCAGGAGTCCCTGATCATCCCTGGAGGGATTGAAACTAGAGCCGCTCGCGGGCCGGGGCGTCCGATGGGTGGAGTCCCTGATCATCCCTGGAGGGATTGAAACCAATCAGCCATCCCGGCCGACCGCGCCCTAGCGATGGTCCCTGATCATCCCTGGAGGGATTGAAACATCGCGGCCGTGAGATCATCGATCCCAATGCGCGCGTCCCTGATCATCCCTGGAGGGATTGAAACCGTCGTCCCCGGCCGCCGCCGGTGTGGTGTCCTCGGGTCCCTGATCATCCCTGGAGGGATTGAAACATGGTGGCGATGTCGGCCAGTGGGACGTTCCCCCATGTCCCTGATCATCCCTGGAGGGATTGAAACTCGGGGATGCCGGGGGCGACGACGTGCAGCCGGCCGGTCCCTGATCATCCCTGGAGGGATTGAAACCGTGTGGCGCGCAGCAGCTGCCGCGCGGCGCGCATGAGTCCCTGATCATCCCTGGAGGGATTGAAACGACGCTACGAACTCAGCGCGGTTGCCCCTCAGGACTAGTCCCTGATCATCCCTGGAGGGATTGAAACCGCGTCGGTGCTGTACAGGATGACCTCCCACCGGGTGCCGGGTCCCTGATCATCCCTGGAGGGATTGAAACTTTACCAATTCTGGCGTTACGCTCACATACGCGCACGTCCCTGATCATCCCTGGAGGGATTGAAACAGCTGGTCCCCGAGCTGGTCCCGGTCCTGATCATCCCTGGAGGGATTGAAACAGCTGGTCCCCGAGCTGGTCCCGGTCCTGATCATCCCTGGAGGGATTGAAACCCCGGCTTTGCCTTGTCATGGTCGAGCGGCCGCGGACAAGTCCCTGATCATCCCTGGAGGGATTGAAACCAGTCGCACTTGCGGATCCAGCGTTTGGCCGTGCGGGTCCCTGATCATCCCTGGAGGGATTGAAACTTGGATGATCTGATAAATCTCAACGATTTTAAGCGAGTCCCTGATCATCCCTGGAGGGATTGAAACAGCTGACCGTCCCATGGTGAGAATTTGCTTGAGCGCGCGGGTCTCTGATCATCCCTGGAGGGATTGAAACCTGATGACGGGTAGCGCCCCACCGTGGGGGACGACGTCCCTGATCATCCCTGGAGGGATTGAAACCGCGATCTCCGCGCGACGGGGCTACCAGTGCTAGGTTCCTGATCATCCCTGGAGGGATTGAAACTAGTGCGCATGGCACTTTTGGCACTTTTGGCACTGGTTCCTGATCATCCCTGGAGGGATTGAAACGAGAGACGCCAGGCGGCCCAGCTGCTGGGCACCCGAGTCCCTGATCATCCCTGGAGGGATTGAAACATGACATTCCGTCCGGAACCGTTTGGATACCATTCGCCGGTCCCTGATCATCCCTGGAGGGATTGAAACGCGCTTCTTGCCTCCGCCGTGCGCCTGAGGATCAGGTCCCTGATCATCCCTGGAGGGATTGAAACCACCCACCCGTTATCGCCCCCACCCACGCGCCCCGGTCCCTGATCATCCCTGGAGGGATTGAAACCCCTACGCCCCGTGTGCCGGCCACCGGGCGGGTTGTCCCTGATCATCCCTGGAGGGATTGAAACCACAAGCCATAGCGAGCTGCGCGGACGAGTAGGGCGCGTTCCTGATCATCCCTGGAGGGATTGAAAGCGCAGCCGCCGGGCCCGAGCGCGATCTACCACTGGTTCCTGATCATCCCTGGAGGGATTGAAACGCGGGCGGCCCAGATGAGGTCGGCCCCGCCGTCGGGGGCGAGTTCCTGATCATCCCTGGAGGGATTGAAACTCCGCGGCCGCGGACGGGTTGAGGGTCCGCAGGCCGCAGGTTCCTGATCATCCCTGGAGGGATTGAAACGGCGTTTCGGGCACACTTTGTGCCCACCGGCGGGGAGTTTCTGATCATCCCTGGAGGGATTGAAACGTTGCCCACGCATCCCCACTGGATGCGCGGTGCGAGGTTCGTGATCATCCCTGGAGGGATTGAAACTCGTCGCAGAGCGCGCGCAGGTCCGCCAGGAAGCCGTGTCCGTGATCATCCTTGGAGGGATTGAAACAGTTGACGGCCTGCGTGCCACCGAACATCGTGGTCGTTCCTGATCATCCCTGGAGGGATTGAAACACTACAGGCCGCCGCGGCGGGTGCCGGATCTCGACGGTTCCTGATCATCCCTGGAGGGATTGAAACATGATGGACCGGCCAAATCCCGATCCCCGCTCGTCGTGTTCCTGATCATCCCTGGAGGGATTGAAACCGCGTCACGCCGAACTGCGCGCCGACCTCCTGGAGCGTGTTCCTGATCATCCCTGGAGGGATTGAAACCCAACGACACCGTGACAATCTCGCAGTCCTCGTCGTTCCTGATCATCCCTGGAGGGATTGAAACGGTCCCGCGCCGCAGTCCACAAACGGGTGGCCGGGCTCGAGTTCCTGATCATCCCTGGAGGGATTGAAACGCCGCCAGCGCGGCCAGGGTGAGCGCGGCTTCGGCGGGTCCCTGATCATCCCTGGAGGGATTGAAACAAGTACCGTCCCGGAGGTGCTGTCCTCCCTGATGCGGTCCCTGATCATCCCTGGAGGGATTGAAACAGCACATCAGTTCAAATGATGCACGCTGTGCGCGTGACGTCCCTGATCATCCCTGGAGGGATTGAAACGTCGAGACCTCTGACGGTGGTGACCCGTCGCGGCCGGTTCCTGATCATCCCTGGAGGGATTGAAACTGAGTTTGACGCCACGGGTGCGACGGTGAGCTTTACCGTCCCTGATCATCCCTGGAGGGATTCAAGTCCGATCGGCAGCTGCGGGTGCGGAGCGTGGAGTCGCTTTAGGTTGCAATCAGATATACCTGGCCGCCGCAGAGCTTGGACATGTCATCGACGTCCGATGTCACCATGGCAACTGGTCCCGGCTGCCGTAGCGCCATCTCGGCCACTGTGGCGTCGATCGCGTATCTGTGGCCGTGCAGATTCGTTTCTTTGAGTAGCCGGGCGGAGGCTTTCGCGGTCTCCTCGGTGACCGGTTCGACCTTGATCCGCGAGAGCAGCCAGTTCAATCGAGGGATGTTTACCCCCGCATGACTGACCTCGATGATCGTGGTGGCGCTGATGACGAGGTCGGACTCCAGTTCGCTGAAGATTTGGATCATGGCGGCGACCTGGCGGTCCTGAACGATCCAGGCCGACAGACCCGCGCAGTCCAGGACAACCGTCTCGATGCGCTTGGTCACACTGCCGTGTCTTCGGTGACGTCGGCGGCGTCGAAGAGCCTGGCCCGCGCGTCGGCCAGTTCCTCCTGCGTGAATGTGCCGGATTCATCCTGGTAGCGCTGCAGTTCGTCGATGAGCAGCCTGTGCCGGATCTGGCGTGCGACAGCCTCGGCGACGTAACCGGAAACATTGTCTGTGATCTTTTTCAGTTCGGCGACCTGGTCGCTGGGCAGCGTGACCGTGATACGAGTGGTAGCGGACATGCATCGATCATATCGTGGTATGCGCTTCCGTTGGTCGTCGGATATTCGATGATCCAAGGATGGCCAGGACCGGCAGGTGGTGCTGGGGCGAACAGCTCTCGGAGCGGGTACGCGATGATGTTCGGATGCTATCGCCGGACGCCTCCGGGCGTTACCAGCCGCTCGCCACACCGACGCCGGTGAACTCCAGGCCACAGCAGGCTCGCTGGGCCGACGCGATGAAGAAGGCGCTCGGCCGTACAAAGATCAGCCTGCCGGCGTTGACGGCCGCCGTTGCCGAACAGCTGGGCCTGCCGTCCAGCACCGACAAGATCCGTCGCTGGTTGGCGAACGACACAGCGGTGGACCCGCATGCCATTCTGGTTCTCGCCCGTGCGGTTGGTGTCCATCCGTTGGAGATGCTCGCGGCGTTCGGGCTGGTCGACGATTCGGTCGCCGGCATGGCGGGACGCCTTGCGGTGATCGAGCGGCAGGTCCGCAAACAACGAGCCTTGCTGCAGAGCCAACATTGTGAGGCCGGTGGAGCGCTGTTCGCGGAGATGGCGCTGCGGCATGGCAGCTGGGCCGTGACAGTTGTGCCGCACTGGCGTGGTCGGCTCTGCCGCTATCATGTCGGTGACTACGTTCTGTTGGAACGTAGGGACGGCATCGCCACCCGGGCCGACGCGGAGCGGGTGTTCGCCGAGGCATTCGAACGAACCGGCGCGACATGGGACGACGTCCCGTTCGCCACGGAGCCCGCACCACGATGGCCAGCGGGTCGGCTTTTCGTGCCGCGGCTCGCCGCGCCACGCACGGCGGAACAGCACAAGGCCGATCTCCCGGGGGTCCACAGCGTGGTCGTCACAGGGCCGAAATGGGCCGGAATGTACACGGTCGCGGCGCTGGTAGGCGCCGCGCTCGGTTGGGGACTCGACAGCTTCGCCCTGCTGGCTCGTTCGTTGTCCAGCGGAGGACGGCTCGACGAGCGGCTAGCCGACGAACTGATGCGGGACGCGCTGGCCCGGCCGGACGGCAATCCGTATCAGGTGTGGGCACATACGCTCACCCAGCAGCCCACGCCCGTGGCGCCGGCCGCCCGGCTGCTGGGCTCGCCGCCCGACGGCGTGCGGGTCGTGCTTCTTGTTCCCGATGCCGACATGCTCGGCGTCATCGCGGACCTCGGCGGAAAGCCCTGTGCGCAGGTGCGGACTTTCACGGCCGGATGGCGATCCCTGCTGCCTGAAGGAGCGCGGATCCAGCATGTGTCCGTGCACGCCCCGGTTGGCCGCGACGGCACGCCGCTGTCGCTGTCCCAAGCCGGATTCCTTGATGCCTACCACGACACGTCGGTGAACGCGGCATTGCGGGTACTCGGGATGCTCGCCGCACCCCGCAGGCCGTCCGACATTATTCCGCTGCGGGCACGGACCGACACCTTTGCCGCGCTGGCCGCGACCTATTCGGCCGCTGCGCCGGACTGCCCCACCGGCTCGGACCTCTCCTCGAACATCCGGACCTCCCCGAGTAGCCGGTCGAGTTCCTTCGTCAAGAAGTCTCGATCCATTAACACCAGCGATGGGTAACGATCGGCGAGCGCTTCTGTTAACTCGGTGTCCGCCTTGTCCAACAGTGTAGCGACGCAAGCGGGTTCCGGAACTCTGATTGACTTGGCCTTCTTGCCCCGCGTGGCTTTGTCGACGAAAGAATGGGAGAGCGGATGACTGTTGCGAAGTTTGCGTAGATCGCTGGACGGTCCTTCCGCCATTCGGAGCGCATGCCAGGGCGCAAGGTACCAGCGATCGCCGTCGGGCTCTGTGCGCGGGACAGGCGGGTCTGTTTGCGGCACCCAGCCCTCCCGCTGAGTGAGCCCGAACTGACCCAGTTGGGCAACCGTCACTTCTTCCGCTTTTTCGGCGTCCGGAACGTGTGGTCGAGCATGGCGAGGGCGAGATAGGCGGCGTCCCATGGGTGGGAGTCGACGATTCGCAGACACAGCTCGAGCCGGGCGCGGGCGAGTTTCACTTCGGCTACGGAAGTCTGATCATCCGTGCCTGGCGGCAGGACGCCGAAGGCGTTGCGCTGAAGCTCGTTGACCTCGACAGCGAGAGCTTGAAGCTTGCGGGAGCCACGCTGGAGCAGATGCCCGGCCAGCGTGATGTCGAGTCTGGTCAGCGCTTCGGCAGCCAGACAGGCGAGGGCTCTGTCAAGGCCCAGGACGGCGAACGGTCTGGTGTCCTCCGCCGTAACACGTGTCGTCTCGATGATGAGTCCGTCAGGGCCATGGTCACCCTCCGCTACCAGCAGCGTCAGTGGTACCGCTGCGTGCAGCGACCAATCGATCCCTGCGAGGATCGCTGCCACCATCAGCGCCTTGCGTCCGATCGGCAACAGTACGGCGACCTCGTCCGCTACCACCGCACACGGTTCTGCCAACAGTGCGTCAAACAGCTGAACGCGGCACGTCTCGACATTGTCCGGTCGCAGCTTGGGGTCGGTGACCGTCACCGGAATTCGTTCCACGCCTTCACGGGTGGCCGTCACCCTGGCCATATCGGTGACGAACTCGAACGAAAGCATCTGCCCGGCGCCGAGTGCCTCGGAGATGCGGTCGAGCAGGAACTGATCGTCGATCTTACCCTGGTCGGGTGTGGCGGACCGGCTCAACGCCCGTAGCACGACGACTGTCCGTTCGGCCGGCGGCGGGGGTGCGACCGGCCAGTCCGGGAAGGCTTGGAGAATGGGGTGCTTGTCGCGTTGTGCGCTCGCCCATTCGTCTTGCATGAAGCGGATGACACGTGGGGGCGTGGCCGGTTGGTGCATACCGTGGCTGAGCCCCACGACCTTGTTACGCCACTCCTCGACCTCCGGATCATCTGGATCGGTCAGTGGACGGACCAACCGGCCGTGTTTTGCCAGGGCGAGCCAGGTGCGGGCGGCGGCACCGTCGGTGATCTCCCCGCGGGCAAGTCCTTCGGCGAACGCGGCCTGTACCGCCTCAGCCAGGATCGCCTGAACAACGTCCGTCACTTTCCAGGCGTCGTTTTCCTTCGGCTGATCGGCGAGCAGCGTGTCTACATCAACGCGTTGCCGGCGGGCCAGAAAGTCCCAGCCGGCGTCACCCGGGGACAGCGGTGGTGGCACCTCCAACGGCGGATCACTGCTGGCGAGCGGCTCGTAGTAACGGTGCCGCACCAGCCATCGCGCTGGCGCCGTATTCAGCCCACACGGAACCAGCGGAATCCGGAGCCCGGCTCCGTTCGCCGCCCACAATGTCAGGTCGTGGCCCCGCAGCAGCAGCTCGAACATCACCCCAAGCAGAGCACTCGTCGCACCGCCGCCGAGCGGCAGTTCCCATCGGGTCGCCTCGCTGACGGGGCTGGCCGCGTTGTCGAGGAAATCCGTCAGCCACTTCCGGGCGTCCGCGATGCTGGGCAGCGGGATCTGCTCGACGGTGGTTGCCGGCACCCGCTGCCGGACGAAGGGGAGGATCACCTCGGCCAGGTCCTGGGTTGCCGGCTGCACCCTCGGATCGTCGTGCCGCTTGGTCGCGATGAGGATCAGTTTGTCAACCGGAGGATCATCCAGTTTTTCGATCTTCCGAAGAAACCAGGCGATCGGTGTACCGGCGAGCTCATCAGCGAGAGCGGAGGGCTCAAGGCCGGTGAGTTCTGTAATCCGCGTGGCCGTCTCGGCGGGTGTCGGCTCGTGCATGCCGAGGTCGGAGGCTCCGACGACGTGCACAGCGATGCGGTTCACTTCCTGCCTTTCATTGCGGCGGTCATCTTCTTGGTCGGCACGGCCATGGGTGTCCCTGTACGCGTGCGCTCCTCCCACAGCCCTGGTGCCGCCGTGTACCGATGGCGCTGCCGCCGAACAGGGTGCCCGTCGACGAGCTCGACGGCGCTGAACGGGACAGTTGCACGCGGTTTGGCAGCCAGCGGCCCCGCGATGTACCGCTGATACCGGCGCGGGTCTTCCTCACGCAGCACACTGACAACACGGGCGACCCACCTGGCCATGTCCGGGAGCGCCAGCCCGTGGCGTTCCGCCCACACCTGCAACGGCCAGCCCGGATCGCCGGTCGCCGGGCCGTCACTGCCGAGCCAGGTGAGGAGGTGCACAAGCAGCTCTCGATCCGCCGGGCCGGGGAACAACCGCTTTGCCCAGTCGGCGTCGGCGACCCGCTCCGGCCGTTGCGGCAACTCGAGATTCTTGCGCCGATGGCGGTGCATTTCTCCCAACACCGCTGCGGCGGTACGTGCGGCGTACAGGTACAGCGCAGCTTCCTGCGGCGTCCGATGGCGGTCGTCGTCAGAGAGCAGACTGCGGGCAGGTGAACGTTCCAGCCAACCGGCCGCCGTGATCTTCTCCACGACGCCTGCCAGCACATCGACGGCATCGTCGAAACAGCCGAGATCGCAGCAGGCGAGCACCGTCCGCCGTGGGTCGGGGCTTGCCGTCTTGCCCCGCGTAGCCGGGCAGGGACGACCGCCATGCCACAGCGACGCCCGCGCCATCGTGGCGTTCACCGCACTGGTGCAGGTCACGAACACCTGCTCAACCCAGCTCGGCTCGGTGGCCCCACAGCGATGCCCAGGCGTCCGTGGCGTGTTCTCACCACTGACTCGGTCCGGATTTGGATCGGTTTCCATCGCTTCCATGCCGCTGAGCCTGGTAGCCGACCAGCCGCCCCAGGAGGGCACGATCTGCTGAGTTCCTTCGTCGCCGCAGCAGATCCTGCCTCCTCACCCGGCGAACACCCGCTCGGAAATTTGTCTACCCAGCTCACAACTGGCTCCGAAGGCTGTACCGCTGCGCCGCAGCACGAAGTCGTCCCTCCTCACGCTCCAGGTTTTCGAAGTCCTGACTCTGCCGGTCTCCTTGACAGCGATAGGTCACCTGCGAATCCTTACAGCTCGGATCCGCGACAAATTCGAGACCCGAGGTTATAGCGAGAGTCCTCGTGTCGAAGCGGAAGTTGCGGTCATGTCGACCGATTTTCCTCTTTTTTTCCGTCGTTCCTTCGATGCTTCGCTTCCATCCGTCCTTCGGAACCCAGAGAATCCGAACCGAGCGAAAGCCGTCAAGTTTTGCCAATGTTTCTTCAACATAAGAGTTGGCGGCTTTTATCTGATCCCCTATCGATTTCTTATCTCGGCTTTTATCCGGGCAGCTCGTGAGGATCTCGAGCGTGCGCTCTTTATTTTTTGGATAGCCTTCGGTGGTTGCCATTTTGCGCCAAAGCCAATCCGCGGACTCGAGGTAGTGGATCGCAAATTTGTCCACTACGACGATTTCTGTTGCCGCTTCCACGAGTGGTCGGAAGTAGATGTTCCAAAGCTCACAACTCGATATCTCGCCGGGTCGATAGTAACGGCTATTTCTCTGCTCGAAGAGATCGATCTTGTGCGGAGTAATGCCCTGATAACTGGACACACTGATTCCACTATCTGGGTCCTTCTCGCCCGCAGATGCAGCGTTGAATCCAAACTCGTCGGCGAGCTCGGATTGGACGAGAAGATGGTCGATTGATTCTTTCCAATGAATAAGGTCGCCCCTTGCGCGAATATCCATCGCGTCATGGTCAGGAAGCGGCGGTGACGGAAAGAGGAAGTGGTACTTTTCGCCCGCCCGCGACACAATAGGATCCCAATATACCGCGATTTTCGACGGTAGTTTGTTGATGAGGTGGCGGTACCTTTGACGCTCATAATCGTTACGACATACAATCCGAGCATGTCGGCTTAGATGTCCGGTTAGCGTTCGGTGAACAGCGTGCCGACTGTAGTCGTCCTGGCCAAAGTTGTCTGAGAATAGATCCGCTGAGATCGCTACACGGCTCAACATGGCTGCGGCGCTGGTTCTACAGCACGTATTCTGGCTTCCGGAAATATGTCACCGGTGCCCGGAGACAGCTGGCCTTCGGCGAGCCACCGGGACCCTCGTGGGAACGCGGAATCGTCTATCTCAGCTGGTGTGATCGTAATTACTTGGACGTCTTCCTCGTAAACATAGCCAGATTCAACCAGCGCCTGGATGCGTAGTAAAATATTTTCGCTGTGAGTTTCGATAAGCAGCTGTTGTTTTTTTGTTGCGAACTCTATCAGTTCATCCGCCAGCTCAACTTGGAGATCTGGATTTAGATGGGTCTCCGGCTGCTCGATTATTAGCGGCCGGCTGGTAGCTCGATTGCACTCGGCGAGTATCGGCAGGAGATGGTTGAAGCCGTATCCGACGTCGCTCAGTTTCGACTCGACTCCATTTCGGATGAGTCCCACGTCCGCCAAGGGAATAGTGGATCGATAATTTATGACCTGAGCTTCGTCGCCGTCTAAAAATTCCGGCAGCCCATATTTCCAGACTCGGATTCGATACGGGATCCGAAGTCTATCCAGCGACTCGTTGGTCCGGAGGACCACCGCGTCGCCCTCACTTTGTCCTGCAAGGAAGTTGAGTAGATTTCCGCCGTCGTGGCCCACGCCGTCCGTCGCGTAATTGAGACGGACAGGGCTCGAGCTCGGTGCAGCTCGACTAGGCCCTAGATAACGTAGCCCTCCGAGCGCATTGTCTAAACCCTTGTAGAAATTTTCCGCGTAGGTCATCCAAGCTGGAATGATCTCTTTGGTGTGTTGCTGGTCGGTGTCGGAACCGTCCAACCTTTGAAGGCTGGAGGTAAGCGTTGTCGTGTTTGTGCCCTGAAATGCGATAATATGACCGAAGCGAATTCCGGTCAGGGAAACAAGCGGGCGGTTTCTGGAAAAAAATTCGGTCCTGTCGCGGAAAACCTCGTTCTTGGCGGTATGATAGAGCTCTTTAAGGAAGGGTTCGATCGACTGCTCGGCAACCACCAGCACCGGGCCTATGCCAAGGTGTTCTTCCAACGATTTGTCGCGTTCGAGCAGGATGGGCTTGGCATCAGGCATGTCGGGCTGATGCTCGATGATCCGGATGTCCAAGAGCTCTGCGCTGGATCCGTCGAATCCACAAACGATGGAGTACTCGCTGTCGTTGGTGCTCCGCCAGCTGACTCCGATCGAGATCACTCGGTCAGTCTCATGGCGGTAGACCACGTCGGTCGCTGTTCCCAGGGACACCAGGGGCCCGTTCAAGACCAGTCTTTGACCAGCTTGTTCCGGTGCCTGCGAAAGGGTCTGAGACAAAACGAGTAGAGCTTGTAAAAGTGTTGATTTACCTGCGGAGTTATGTCCGTAAATCAGCGAGAGCGCGGATAGGGGAACATGAAAGTAACCGGTATCTCCGCGAGGTGTTCCATAGCATTTAAAATTAGCAATGTGAAGTGCTGTGAGTAGAGGTCGATCGAGGGATGAATGGGAATCTGGAGCTGGCTCCTCGGGTATATCCAAATGATTGCTCATATCGATGCTTGCGTTGTCGGTTGGATTGTTCATCGCGCTTGACCATTCTTATCGGGGGCCGGGTATACCCGCATCGGGTCGCCGTCTGCGGGCGGGAGGCTTTCGGCCCGCACGAAGCTGTTGGAGCGTTCCTGCTCGTTCTGTACGAACCAGGCATAGGCCTGGCCGCGCGGATCGGGCGGGACGGGAACCGATCTGTCCATGGCGGCGGGCCGGACCCGCGGATAGTGCACCGGGGTGGACGCATCGCCGAGCGCCGCTGTGAGGAAGGCTGCGAGGTGTGGGCGTCCGGGCCACATGTCGGAGGCCTTCTCGAACACGGCGATGAGCGTGTCGACGTCCGCAGCGGTGCCAGGGAGCTGGTCGCCGAACGAGGCGTAGTAGTCGGCGATGGCGGCGCCCGTACGCAGTTCGGTCGTCTCGGGGTCGAGATCCAACCGGACGCTGCCGAAGCCGAGAGGTTTACCGAGCCCGAATCGGTGATAATGCTCCGCCGGCAGCTGTAGCAGCCACAGCAGAGCGCCGAGCTCCACCTCGGTCAGGTTGATCACGTCCAAGGTGAATCGGAATGTGGTACCGGGTTTGACCCAGCCACGGACCGAACGGTTCTGGTTGTCACGCTGTTCCTCGCCACCGGTGGCAAACGCACGGTTATCGGCGGTGAGTTCCTTGCCCGGGCTCTCTGTCGCCGGGCGTCGGTACTCCTGATAGTGCCCTTTGTCATCCAACGTCTGGGTTCGGTCCTCGGTCGGATTCTTCCAGTAGTCGTCAGCCAATCCGGCATGGTGTGGGTACGTCTTGCGGCCACGCAAAGATCGGCCGGGAACGTACCAGTCCCGCCTCGGCGTGCGTGGCGGCAGCGGCATCGGGTACTGCGACGTTCCTGCCGCCGCGTAGAAGCGGCCTTGCTGGGGTTTTGGCTGGCCGAGGATCGCCAGCGGAAGGCCGTCCGCGCCGAAATCCGTAACCGTGTCCCCAACGGCATCGCGGCCTACGTCCACCGTGACCGGTCCCACCCGCAGTTGTCCGCGGTATGCACCGTGGCCGTCCGGATTGACCCAGCCGAATACCCGGTCCGCGGGGGACAACTCGTCGCGGGTCGACGCCGGGCGGAGCGACGGGTGAAGAAGATCCTTGGGTGATGCGGAAAAGAGCTCCCGGGCGATCATCACCGGGTACAGGGCGTCGAGGTTCCCCCGCGAGTCGAGGAGGGCGTAACAGAGGTCGCCGGGGCGAAGCTTTTCCGCTCCCTCCTCGTACAGGTGGCGACTCCATGCCGTCTTTCCCGGTTTCGGGCCGAGCCATTTCTGCGGTGGGGCGAACTTCTCGCTGCCGCCCCGGGGCGCGCTGCGTGGCCTGGGACCCCGGTCGGTGTTCACGTTCGGCCGCTCCCAGATGTCGGCGTGCCGGTGAGCATTGCGGTAGTCGTTGACGAGCGCTGTCCACGCCTTCTTCGTCGTGTCCGTCAGCTCCCGGGTATGCGAATCGCCGAAGAAGACCCGTTCATCATGTTTGCGGCTGAAATTACGGTTGTTCACACAGACCCAGCCTGCCGCCTCCTGGGTGTCGGAGAGCGGCTCGTGCACGGTGAACCGGTCACGCCACACCGCGTCCGCGACCCTCATGTCAGCCGGGAACGGCTCGCCGGCCCGCGCGATCGCCACCACCTGCCAGTAGCGGAAGTCGGCGGCGTGGTCCTGCCGGCGCTTGTCCCAGCGGTAGTGCTGGATCAGCCGCAGCCGGACCCTGACCTCGTCCCGGTGCTCCGGCTCCGACTGGTCGCCGTACAGCACAGGCCGCCGGGATCCCGACCCGTACCGCGGTAGCCAGGCCGCGTACATCACGGTCTGCGGGGACGAGCGCTGGCCGAGCGGCGCGGTACCGGTCAACAGGTCGACGGTGACGGCGTCCCGGCCGACACGCGCCGGTACGAGCGCGAGACCTGCACTGGCGGGCGGCCGATATCCCAGCGGTTCGTCATGGCCGGTGAAGACACCGAGCCGGGAGTTGGTCGCCGCCTCGTAGGCCGCCCGCAACATTCCCTTGACCGCCGTCGGCGGGATGTGTGGCCGGCCGTCCCGCAGCAGTACCGAGTACGTCGTGTGACCCCGGTCGTCCGGCTTCGCCGGCGCGGTGTCCAGCAGCAGCAACGGTGTGACGGTCGTCAGCGTCACACCGATCCGCCCGCTCCAGCGGTCCGCTTCCCACACGTCGTGGCCAGCGGGTGGGGCGTCCCCGAGAGGTCCCGCACCGTCGCGTGCCAGCGCCGGCACGAACGTGTACGGGTTCCGGAACAGGTCCACGGCGTTGACCGCCGGCCGGGCGGATCCCTGAGCGGACGGCGGGCCGGTCGGGCGGGTCCAGCCGGGACGCTGTCCGTCTGCATGTCGGCTCCCTGGCCTGCGCGGGGGAACGCTGCGCTGACTTGCGCCCGCTTCATTCGATGCGCGGGTGGCAGACTCTTGCTGCGGGGTCCGCCGGCCGGTGTCGGAGGACGCGGCGGGCTGGGCCGACCGCGTGGAAGGGGGACGGCGTGGCAGTGGGCTGCCTGCCCGGCGGACGCCTCTAACCTGGCCCTTCACCCATTCGTAGTCGACGCTGAGCCCGTCGAGTTCGGCGGGGGCAAGCGCGCCCAGGTCGTCGACCAAGGCCTTGCCCGGTTGCGGGATCCTGCGTCGGTCCGGCCCGTCGACGATCACGAGCCGGCCGCCGTCGGCTCCCGAGGGCTGCCAGTGCAGACGTCCGCTGCGGGTGTGGGTGCTGCTGGCGGCGCCGCTGCTGTGATCAGAGCTGCGAGCCTCACTCATCGATCTGCCCCTCCTCGATGGCGATCAGCCGTTCGTCGAGCACGTAGGAGTTGCCGTGGTCGGGTTCTACCGCGATGTATTCGCGTGCCCGGAGCCGCAGCCTGCGTCCTCGCGGGGGTACCGCCGGTACCCGCAGCGTGCCGATCCGTGCCGCCGACAGCGATACCCAGCCCGCCGGGTTGTCCCCGTCGACCACCTCACCCCACAGCAGGTAGCGCAGATCCGTCGTCTGCAGGTCCGTCCACAGGTTGCCGCCGGTCACCTGTTCGCCGAGCAGCACGCCCTGGCCGCTGTCGCCGCGCCGTACCCATCGCAGTTCCACGTCCGGAGTGAAGGCGCGAGCTTCATAGACCCGGCCGAGGTCCACCTCACCCCCTTGCCTCTCGCCGTTCGGCGCCGTGCACACACCATCACCGCCGACGGTGGCGACGGTGTAGGCGTCGGGTGACGACAGCAGGGCGATGCCACCTGCCAACTCCGTCACCTGGGCGAGCATGCCGGGCAGTGGTCCGCGCAGCGACCGTGACCCGAGCCGTGTTGATCCGCCCATGTGTCCGCTCATGCTGCCGCCTGTTCTTTCCACAGCGCTGTCCACGTGTCCCGCAGCAGCTCTCCAGCCGGTGACGCGAGGTACTCGTCGAGATCCAACGTGCCGTCAGGGGTGTCCACGGCGACGGTCGCGGTGATGTCCCCGAAACCACGGGTAGTGCCTTGGCCGATTGGTAGCCGGTGGTCGCGCAGATCACGTAACACGAGCATCAGCAGCGCCAGGGACAGGTTCGCGTCGTCGCCCAGCCGCGCGATGTCGACGGTTAGCTTGATCGGTTCCCAGCCGATCTGCCACGGCTCCAGAATGGTGAACAACAGTTTGTCGGCCGCGCCGCCGGTCCACCGGTCGATGGCGACATGGTCCGCCTGATCGAACCCGTGCGCTGAAAGCCACTGCCGGTAGCTCTGGTCGTCCTGCTCGGGTTTGCCGCTGTCCGTCAGCATCGCGCCGAGGTCGGGTTCCGTGGCCATTTTCCGCCACAGGTCGCCATCCAGCGGCTGGGACGAGCGACAGTCGGCGACGGCTACCGCGCCCACGCCATAGGAGAACTGTCTGCCGGGCGCGCCTATCGGCTTGTCCGGGGTGTCGGGGCGCTCGTCCTGCTCGTCGGGGAGTTCTTTGATACCCCTGGCCGGGTCGACGGGAATCTCCAGGATCGAGCGGTGGACGTCCCGCTGTGCGGCGGGCGGCGCCGCGCCGAACAGCACCTTTGCCAGGTGCAGCTGATCGAGTTGGGCGCGGAACGCGGTCGCGTCGGTTATTGGGTCGCCGACGGGCCGCGGCGCCCGGCGCTGTTCCAGCGTGCGCAGGATCCGCTCGGCGTGGCTGCGCAGCGCCCCTTTCACGCTGGATCCGGGCAGTACCAGGCGTACCGTGTCGGTGCCCTCCGCACCCGTCAGCGGCAGTGTGTCGACGGCGACACCAGCCCGATCAGCACGCACCATCACCGGAGCGTCCGGTGTCCAGTCGATGGTGACGGCCAGGCGGGGGTGCAGATCAAGGCCAGGTTCGCCGCGCGGTTCGTCCAGTTCGTCCAGTTCGTCCAGACCGGGACGACCCGGTTGGCCGCGCAGCAGCGCGATCAGGCCGGTGGCGTTGCTGAGATCGTGTTCTTCGAGCTCGACGTCGTGCGCTAGCTGGACGTGGCCGAGCCCACGGGTTACGGCAGCGCCGAGCCGCACCTCGCCATGACCGAGAGCGTCCAGCAACGCCGCCAAGCGGGCGCGGTCACGGAGCCAGCCGACGTCGGCCGGATCAGCTGCACCGGACTCGACGTCGAGTTCGAACCGGATGAACGCCCCGACAGGGATGACTGCCCGGGAGAACAGGATGCCGTAGGCGGCTGCACCGGTGTACCGGTCGATCCCGACCGAGGTACGGGCGTCCAACCGGCTGACCGGAAAGGGTGCATCAATGTCCGGCCCGGCGCAGACAAGGCCGTCCCGGACGAACACCCTGCTCGCCCGGCCGTCGGTGTTGTCAGTGAATCCCCACAGCTCACGGAGGGCGTTCGCGTCGGTGCGGCGGCCCGTCATCCAGTGGCGGCACACCCCGGCGAGGCTCGTCCCGGGCACGTACAGCCGGGACTTGCCGTCGAGCGCGACCGGCAGGTCCACGTCCGGGTCGTGCCCGAGCCCGCCGACGTGCAGCGGCGAGCACACCTTAAGCCAGCCGCGGACCCGCAGCCGGTGGTGCAAAGGCCGGCCGGCCATCACTGCGCCTCCCGGTTCCGGCGGTGCGCGGTCAGGCAGGTCAGGACCAACGTCTGCACAGCCTCCTGCCACAGCTCCGTCCGCAGGTTCGCGGCGATCGTCGCGGCGTGCGGCGCTTCATGGGTCTGACTTCCGGCCGTCGGGCCCGCGGGGCCGACCCAGCCCAGGGCCTCCCACACCTGGCCCGGTCTGGTGAGGAGGGCCTCCAGCTGTCTGCCGACGCCGTCTGGCCATGATCGTCGGCGGGACGGGTCGACGAGCTTGTCGACGAGCGCTTCGGTGGCCGCGCGGTCAGCCAGCCGGGGCAGGATGTCGCGGAGCTGGGCGAGCTGCGACGGCGGGATCTTGTCGACGCCGTCACCGAACACCCGGCGTAGGCCGTCGGGGTCGGTTGCGACCGTGACGGCACGCCTCGCGATTTCTGCTCGCCAGGCCTCCGTGCGCAGCGCCGCGATGAGCGCGATGTCGTCGGCCGACAGGATGTCGGTGTTCGTGGCACGGGTATCCGCCGTGCCCGCGCCGCCGACGGGAATTGTCGTACTCGGTGCGGCACCGGCCGCAGCCTCGCGGGGTTCCGTCCGTGCCGCCAGGGCCTTCTCGGCGGGCTCCTGCGTATCGGCGAAGCGTGTGATGACCTCGGGTCCGTCCTCGACGCCCCCCGAGGGCCCCGGGACGGCGGCGATGCACAGCTGACCGAGTCCTTCGCCGCGCCGTTCCCCGAGGCCCCCGGTCTCCAGCTCGGCGACCAGCGTCGGATCCAGCCGTGGAGTGATACCACCACTGCCGTCACCCACCGTGATGTCGTATGTCACAATGCTGCCGGCGGCCAGGCCGAGCAGGGTCGGACGCGGCCGGCACCAACGGGTGTGCCACGACTCGGTGCGTGTCACCGCGAACGCCTGGCTCCGGCGACCGTCCGCCGAGCCGACCTGCTTCAGCGCCGTGGCGGGCAGACGCAGCTCCCGGGTGAGCGCTTCTCGCAGCAACTCCGGATCGCTGGACGCGCGCAGCCGTTCGTCCAGCAGGATCATGTCGCTGACCAGCCAGACGACGATGCGGCGGGCGTCAACGAGCCGTGCCCGCGGCGCAGGCGGTGACACTGGCGTCGCGCTGACCGTTGCCCGGCCGTAGTCGTCCTTGCGGGAGCGTCCCAGTACCCATGAACCCGACAGGTCCTCGGCCCATCCGGCGGGCAGCAGGCCCGCACGTACCCGTATCTCAGCGACCAGCGGTCGCTTGGTCGCCAGCGCACGGTAGGTGTACACACCGCCGCCCTCATCGGTCGTCGGCCGTTGCATCGTGTCGTTCACGCTGTTGTGCGTGTGGACCGACAGTGTCGGCCGGACCCGCCGAAGCGGACGGGTGGTGGCGACGTACCCGTCGATCTTGCGGGTCTCCAGCGTGCGCGCGTCGGTGTTGGCACGGTTGATGATCCGACCCGGTTCGGTCTTCACCGCACCGAACGTGCGTGGCACGGGTAGTCCGCGTTCGCCTGCGACGTCCACGGTCGCGTCTGTCACCACCAGGTGGCCGGCGAGGAGCGCGGCCTGGCCTGCCGGTCCGAGGCGTCGCAGCACGCCGGGCAGCAGGGTGGACCCGGGGATGTGGTCGCGGCCCATCACCTGGTTGCCGAGCTGACGCCCGCCGGCCAGCAGCGGGTCGTCCAAGGTGATGCTCAGTCGCGCAATCTCCCAGCCGGGCACCGGAGCCGCGTGCGGCCACGGAGTTGGCATGACCGGGAATGCGACCGCGGATGTGACCGCGGGGGGCGCGGCATCAACGGCTGGTGGCGGCGGGGGAGAGGCGGTTTCCAGCCAGTCCCACCACGGTGTCGGATCGATGATCGACGGGAGTTCCAGTGTGCACCGTCCGTTACCGCGGCGGCGCTTTCCGCCGATCTGCTCGACGAGCCTGCTGCCGGCGAGCAACAGCGCCGTGACGCAGCGCCGGGCGTTTTCGTCCAGCGGTGCCGCGGACGCCAGGCCGCCCGGCGAGGCGGCGCCGGTGAGCTCGAACGTGCCGTGCAGGACTGACCCAACCCGGGCCTGCTCGGAGAACCGCAACATCCCGGGCGTGGCGCGACCGGTGTGCGGGTCGACGCGCACACCCGGTTTGACGAAGGTGACGGCCTCGCGCACGAACGAGTCGCGGGCCAGCACCGCGCGCACGCCATCGCAGTAGCGGGCCGCCCGAATCGACACCGCCGCGGCTACCGGCGGCGCCGTGCTGGCGGGCGGGGAGGGTGCCTTCCCGCCCGCTGCTCCGGCGGCGTCCCGTCCCGTGCCTCGGGTCGTTGTCGGGCTACCGGAAAGAGCCGGCTGGCTACCGAAGGCGAACCTCACCCAGCCCTGCCACGGTCCTGTGTCGCTGCTGCCGTCAAGGGCGCGGGCGACAATCTCGCAGGCGTCACGCCACACACCGGTGACGGTCTTCGCCGGCAGGTACGGCAGGTCGTCGGCGTCACGGTTGACCAGGTGGTCGACGTCGCCGGGACGTCCTGTTCCGGTACCCGGATGCCAGTCGGAGGTGAACACAAGCCGGTAGGACAGGGGAGTACCGGTGGGAAGCGGTGCAGGACCCGACATCTGCGGCGGCGGCTGCGTCGATATCGACGAGGAGACCGCCGGCTGTTCCTGCGCTGCGGCTGGTGCGGGAGGAGTGGTCTCGTGCGCGGTCACCGGCTTGCCGCCGTCTCGTCGCGGTCACCGATGAACTCCTCGGCGTCCATCGCATCGAGCAGACCTGTGATGTGAACACCACCTTCCTCCCAGAACAGCGACCAGCGTTCACTGTTGGCGGCCAGCGCAGACAAGCCGCTGCGGCCGTAGCGGTTGCGCAGCAGTTGGAAGCGACCGTCTGCGGTGTCGCGGCCGAGGAACAGCCCGGCACGCAGGGTGTGGGTCTGGCTGCGTGGGAGAGCCCGTCCGCGGTCGCTGTCGCCGTCGGTGGGATCGACGGTCCCCCGCAGCGCGGTGACCCGGGCCAGCAGATCCGACCAGCGGCGACCGTCAGCCCAGCCGGCATTGTCATTTCCGGTAACGACGTACGGCTGAGCAACGAGCCGGTCGCCTCCGGGCAACGTCGTGCGTGCCCGCAGATTGTCCAGTCCGGTCGCGGCGCTGTCGTACAGGACGTGAAAGGACAGCGCGCTGGCACCGACGGCCTTGACCTTCACGCGTTTGGCCTCATCCGTGAGATCGTCGGCGAGCTGATACGCCGAGGAGAACGGGTAGTGCTGCTTGACGACGGCGACGCCGGCCGCCGCCGTGAGCTGCTTTTCCTTAGGGTGCAACAAAGCTGCCGTCCGGTTTTCGAATGCCTGCAGGAAGGCGGCCGTGAAGGGTAACGCCGCAGGTCCGTCGCACACGACCGTGAGGTCGTCTCCGCCGAGAATGAGCGGCAGGACCGGGAAGAAGCTTCCGGATGCGCCCGGTCTCCTGACTTTTTTTATCCCTGGATAGCACCGGAGCTCGTCGAGCGCCGCGCGGAAGGCCTCATGTGCCGCGCGGTCGATGCGTTCGGAGTAGACGGCGAGGAGGTCGACGTACCCACGACAGCCTTCGACAGCCTGCCGAGTGGTGAGATTCCGGAGCACCGCACCGAGGCCGTTGACGTCGGCGTGGACAACCGCGACCCACTCGGCGTGGCGCTCCAGGTAGTCGGCTACCGCCTCGATCCCCTCCCGAGCCTCATCCTCATCAATATCGATGCGGAGCTCGGACCCGGTGTCCTCGTCGGCGACCGCCGCCGCTTTCTCCCAGGGGGCAGGGCGTCTACAGCCGTTGGGATCGATCCATCCGACTGTCACCCTTGCCAGCCGGTCGTATCCGTCGTGCGCCGCCTCCAACTTGGCCGCGGACGGGTGCGACCGTGGCACCAGCCGAGCGTTCGCCGCGTCGGCGCGCCGGGGCGAACGGCTACCGGACGTCTCGTCGTACAGGTAGGCGGCGGGCAGGCCGCTGGAGGTGCACTGGTCGACGATGGGCAGCCGTGGAAATCGCGACTGCGGACCGGCCCTTCGTGTACGTACCTCAGGAAGCGTCGCATATGCAGTTGTGATGGCGTCCATCACCGGATCGGGGTCTTCGTCGTCCCACTGGAAGGGAATGACGACACCGCACACGTCGAGCCCCGATGCCACCTCGAGGGCTTTCCGGGTAACCCGGGTGACCAGCTCCCGTGCCCGTTCGCCGTCGGTCACCAGGACCTTGACATCGCCGGAGGTGGCAGTGACCAGTTCGGCGCTGTGTGCCGGGACCCGCGACCGTCTCGTCCATCCGCGGACGAGACCTTCCAGCGCTTCTTCCGTCCAGGCGACGAGACTCGCGATCAGGTGGGACGCGCCGACGTTCTCCCGTCGCTTGTTGGTGTCGAAAATGAAGTTCTGGTTGCCGGATGTTTCAAGCAGCACGAGATAGCAGTCCACGCCTACATCTCCTCCCCCTCAGGCCTGACGCGGCACCGTGGACGGCACACTACGCGTCGGCGCAGGCCGGTCACCATGCCGCCCCACACATCTCCTGACGGACATCGGCGCGGTCGCCAGCCGCATTGGCGTCCGATGGTTCGAATGTTGTGGATGGCTGGAGGCAGCTCGTCTCGGCGTGCGGCGCCGTCCTCGACCACGGCGACCGTGGCGAGAGTCAGGTCAGCAGGTCAGCAGGTCAGCGGGGCGGAAGGCGACGGGGAAGGGCTCGGTGAGTTCGCACGGGTCGTCGCCGTGGATGATGGCGACGACGTCGTAGCAACCGTTGCTGCCGAGCACGTGGACGGTCATCGACGGTACCTTCGGATCAATGATCCAGTAGGAGCGGATACCGGCGTTCTGGTAGACGATGCGCTTCTTCTCCG